>DATLZR010000074.1 GCA_035573895.1 Blastocatellia bacterium
CTATCGGCGACCGGAGTTCAACGAGCCGGTGGACGGCGTCGTCTATAGCGCCGCGGCCGCCCTCGGCTTTGCTGCCGCGGAAAATCTGCTCTATCTGGGCCGATTCGGCACCGATGTGTTTGTGGTGCGCGGTATCTTGTCCAATCCGGGGCACGCGCTGTTTGCCGCTTTCTGGGGACTGGCGCTCAGTCGCGCGCGAACGCTGCCCAATGTGGGGAGCCGGCGCGTGGCCACAATTGTCAGCGGTTGGCTGGCGGCCTCGCTCCTTCACGGATTGTTCGACGCGGTGCTGACGGCGGGACAGTACGGGGCGCTGCCGGAATACCTCGTCATCGCAATCATCGTGGCGCTCATGATCAGCATCTTCATCTACGTCGAAATCATGACCGTGCGCCACGTCGTTCGCTCGCCGCATCGTCGAGAGACGATGCTGCTGAGCGCAGCCGCTCTCTGCCCCTCCTGCGGGGCGATGGGGATCGGAGGACACCCCTGTCCTCACTGTGGTCAGCCGATCGCACCGGTTGAGGATGACCGACTCTGCCCCACCTGTGGCCGACGACAGCACGCCGGACTGACCGTTTGCGCCGACTGCGGGGCGAGCTTATTGGCCTCGCGCCCGCCGTCTCTGCCGCTGGCCTTTCCCCATCTGGTCCGACCCACAGGCGATGGCCGTGAAGAGATCGCCTTCATCCTCGATCAACCGGAGATCACCGTCGGCAAGACGCTCGATAACACCTTCGTCATTGATGATCCCACCGTCTCCAAACATCATGCCCGGCTCGTCTGGCATCCGGCGGGAAATTTCGTCGCCATTGACCTCAACAGTACCAACGGGACCTACGTCAACGGACGCCGGGTGAAGGAGAATTTGTTGAAAGACGGATTCGAGATTCGCTTCGGTCGCGCCCGCTTCATCTATCGCTCGCCGGATCGGCCGTCGCCCCTGTGGGCAGCAGCACCTCGACCGCAGCCCCCCGACCCACACCCAGGAGCCTAGCCGCCGAGTCCCGCGCCACGGCGATCTCCACGCGCCCGGTGCTTCCCACGAGGGCAAACGGCTCGCCGGCCGACCCTTCCTCGAAGTGCGTCCGAATGGTCGTGATCTCTCGACCCGCGATTATGAGCTTGCCGCCGCACGCAATGAGATCGGGGGGGACATGCTCCTCGGTCAGGTTGGTGATGAGATTGCCGAACCGATCTACGTGAATGACATGCCCCCGAAGATGGCGAGCCGAGACGACCTCCACCGAGGGAAGGGCAAACGTGACCGGATCGTTGATCACCGGCCCGAAAGCGTCGGCAGGAACGCCCGTCGAGAGCCAGGCCGCAACCGGAGCGAAAATATCCCGACCGTGAAAAGTTCGGCTCACCGGATGACGAAAGTAGCGCGTGGCCGTAATCTGCCGGATCTCAGCGATCGCTTCCGTCCGGTAGATGAAGCTGAAGAGTCCGTTGTCCGGACCGATGAAGAAATATCGCTCCGATCGAACAAGGAGAGCGCGCCGTTCCGAACCCACCCCGGGATCAACCACAGCGACGTGAATCGTTCCCGCGGGAAACGTCGCGTAGCAATCGGCCAGCGTGAGGGCGGCCGTTTCGATGTCCTGAGGGGGAATGAGGTGCGTCACATCAACGACAACTGCCTGGGGATTGATCGAGAGGATGACCCCCTTCATGGCGGCGACGAAAAAGTCGCTCAACCCGAAATCGGTCATCAGCGTGATGACCCGACCGGCTGCGCTCATGTTGCAAATTCTAGGCAACGGACGCAAAATTTTCTACCTATGCTCCGGCGCGTCTACCTCGATAACAGCGCGACCACGCCCCTGGACGCGGCCGTGTATGAGGCCATGCAGCCCTACTGGATGGAGGAGTTCGGCAATGCCTCCTCGATTCATACGTTTGGTCAGCGGGCGCGGGCAGCGGTCGAGACGGCACGGGCGGCCGTGGCCGAACTGATCAATGCCACACCACCGGAGATCGTTTTCACCAGCGGGGGAACGGAATCCGATAATCTGGCCATCAAAGGCATCGCCGAAGCCCATTGTGATCGAGGTCGGCACATCATCACGTCACAGATTGAACATCCGGCTGTGCTGGAAAGTTGTCGCGCGCTGGAGCGGCGCGGCTTCGAGGTGACCTATCTCCCGGTCACCGCCGACGGACTCGTTCGCCTGGAGGATGTCGCATCGGCCATTCGACCGGACACGATCCTCATCACCATCATGCTGGCCAACAACGAAATCGGGACCATCCAGCCGATTCGGGAGATCGGCCACTACCTGCGAGGGCGACGAGCCGAAGGTAAGCCTGCACCGCCGTTTCTCCATACCGATGCCGTGCAGGCTCTGGGCAAAATGCCGATTGATGTTCACGACCTGGGCGTGGACCTTCTGACGATGTCCGCCCACAAGATTCATGGCCCGAAAGGAATCGGGGCTCTCTACGTGCGGCGCGGCGTTCGCCTCGTTCGCCAGATGGACGGCGGGCACCACGAACGCGACAAGCGATCGGGAACCGAGAATGTCCCGGCCATCGTGGGGTTCGGCGTGGCGGCTGACCTCGCGCGACGCCACCTCGACCGGTGGGCGGCGCACATGCGTGAGCTGCGCGACTACCTGGAGCGGGAGATCGTGCGACGCATCCCTCACGTCCTCTTCAACGGCCACCGCGACGCCCGGGTCCCCCACATCAGTAACGTCACGTTCCGATTCCTCGAAGCGGAATCGCTTGTGATCCGACTTGATCTGCGAGGGATCGCCGTCTCAACGGGAGCCGCCTGTTCCTCGGGCTCGCTGGAGCCATCGCATGTCCTGCTGGCCCTGGGACGGGACCGCGAAAGCGTTCAGGGAAGCATCCGCTTCTCCTTGAGCAAAAACACCACCCGCGAGGACATTGATTACGTCCTCGATGTCCTCCCGGAAGAGGTCGAACGTCTCCGCGCGTTTTCCACCGAAAGCCTCCCCGTTGGGGATAGCACTTCTTCCGAGGCAGCGCAGACTTTCCCGTCTGCGAATGCCCCGCAGGCGTGAAAGCCCGCGCTACACGTAGCGCGGATGTTCCAGTCCGCGAAAAAAAGCGCATGCTCGAAAGCTTGCGCCACATTTGTTGACAAGACCTGTTGCCTTTGACATTTTGAACGTCCGATTTTGATGTTCACCCGCCGAAGGGAGGTAACGTATGTATCGCCTGGGCGTCGTGGGAGTCATGCTTGTGCTGGGGATGATGTCCTCTCTCTCGCAGCCGATCAGGGCGGATCTGGTCCTTCTCAACGGGAAGGTCTGGACGGTGGATCGCGCGCGGCCGCAAGCGCAGGCCGTCGCCGTCTGGCACGGGCGCATCCTGGCCGTCGGCTCCAATGACGAAATCCGTCAGTTCATCGGCGATCGCACACAGGTCGTTGATCTTCAGGGGAAGCTCGTTTTGCCCGGCTTCATTGACAATCACACTCATTTTCTTTCCGGCGGGTTTTGGCTTGGAGAAGTCAAGCTAAAGGATGCGAAAAACGAAGAAGAGTTCGGCCGGCGATTGGCGGCCAAGTCGCGCGAGCTTCCGCCGGGAGCCTGGATCACGGGCGGCACATGGGATCACGACAACTGGCCTGGAGGGAGGCTCCCCACGGCCGAATTGATTGATCGCTATGTGCCGGATCGCCCGGTCTTCGTGACCCGATACGACGGGCACATGTCGGTGGCCAATAGTCTGGCGTTGAAGCTGGCCGGGATCACAGCCGAGACGCCCGATCCTCCGGGTGGCGTGATTGTCCGAAAACCGGGGACGCGCGAGCCTGCGGGCGTGCTCAAAGACGCCGCTCAGGATTTGGTGCAGCGCGTCATTCCGCCGCCGAGCGAAGCTGACATGCGGCGGGCAATTGAAGCTGCGCTCGCCGAAGCCCGTCGCGTCGGTGTGACGAGCCTGACGGATATGGACCTGACGCCGACCACGCTGCGCATTTATCAGGACCTCCTCAGCGAAGGCAAGCTGACGGCCCGCATTGATGGGCGCTGGCCGCTCCGTCGCTGGAAGGAACTGGCCGATCTCGGCCTGCGCCGTCATTTCAGCAACAATGACTGGATCACTATCGGCGGATTGAAAGGCATGCTCGATGGCTCGCTCGGTTCGAGCACCGCTCTCTTCTTCGAGCCCTACACGCAGGATCCCGGCACGCGCGGCATCTACGTCACGCCCTACGACGAGATGAAGCGGCTCGTCATCGAAGCGGACCGCGCCGGGCTTCACCTCGCCGTTCACGCCATCGGCGACCGCGCCAATTCGGAAATGCTCGACATTTTCGCCGAAGCCATTCGACAGAACGGGCCCCGCGATCGCCGCTTCCGCATCGAGCACGCCCAGCACATTCACCCGAAGGATTTCCGGCGGTTCGCCGAGCTGGGCGTCATTGCCAGCGTTCAGCCCTATCACGCGATTGACGATGGCCGCTGGGCCGAAAAGCGCATTGGCCGCAAACGATGCGAGACCACATACGCCTTTCGCACTTTCCTCGATCATGGCGTGAAGCTGACGTTCGGTTCGGACTGGACCGTCGCACCGCTCGATCCCATCCTCGGCATTGATGCGGCGGTCACGCGGCGAACGCTCGACGGAGCGAACCCTCAGGGCTGGTTCCCCGAACAGAAGATCACCGTCCAGGAGGCCATCGAAGCCTATACGCTGTCCAATGCCTACGCGACTTTCGATGAGAACAGAAAAGGCTCGCTGACGCCCGGCAAACTGGCCGACATGGTCGTGCTGTCCCAGGACATCCTGACTATTCCCGCAACCGAGATCGTGAAGACCGAAGTCATCATGACCATCGTCAACGGAAAGATTGTCTACGAGAAGAAATGACCGGGCCGCCGATTCATCGAGCGACCTGTGGACACTTTCTCACGGAGCGGACCATCGGTGTGAATCTGAGAAATCTGTGGTTATTTTTCGGAGGAGGACGATTATGAGGAAATCATACAGCCGCTCATCGAAGGACGGTATTCGTGTCATCCTGGCGCTGGTGATCAGCGGGGGGATGAGCCTGATGAACTTAGGCGTCGGATTCGCCCAAAATCTCCCGATGAAATTGGTCACAACGGGATCGCTGCCTCCCCCGCTTGAGTACGCTCTCAATCTCAGCATCCCATCGAATGACGGGATTGGAATTCAGCCAACGCTCGGGGGGCGGATTATCTTCCGCTCAAAACGATTTGATCCGGCGACGACCGATCACCACCTCAGTTCGAGTCGGGACGCCGCCTTTGCCATCTTCAACGACAGCCGCTCATTCCGGGGCGCCATCTTCGTCTGGCGAGCGAACACGCGAACGCTCTCCCGGCTTGTCCAGATCGGTGACCGCACTCCCGAGGGAAGAATCTTCACGGCCATCCACGGTCTCTCGATGAATGATCGAGGGGATATTCTCTTTACCGCGGAGACATCGGGTCCCGGTCCCCATCCCGGTTTTGCCCGGAGTGGATTGTACCTGGCTTCCGGCTCCACCATCACGACGGTTCTCACCAGCGATGAGACGACACCGTTTGGGGCGCTGTTCTCCTTCACCCATCCACGATTGGCCGACTCCGGGGCCATTTACTTCACAGCCCAGATGAGTTCCGGCGAGGGACCTCCCCGCCAGGCGATCTTCCGCCTCTCGGGACCGACCCTCGAACGCCTCGTCGTCGCGGGTGATCGAAGCGAAACGGGAGATGTCATCATCCGCCCGGAACTTCAGGCGATTGGACCCTCGGGTGGAATCGCCTTCCTTGACAAGTCAGCGGGGACTGTCACGGCCTATCTCGCCGCCGGCGGAACGATCACGAAAATTGCGCGATCGGGCGAACCGGTGACGACGGACCGGGGGACGGTCACGTTCGAGAGCGCCCCGGGGCTGGTGCCGTTTGTCCTCTCGCCCCGGTCGGTCGGCCCCTCGAACGAAGTCGCCTTCATCGGAACATTTCCCGGACGCAACGACAACCCTGTTTTCGGCCTCTACCGCTTCAGCCGGGGAAGTCCACTCAAAGAACTCCTCCGCACGCCGCGGACAATCGGTAACTTTGTCGCTCAACTCCTGAGCTACTCGTTTGTCACCGATGCTGGACTCATCTATTGCGCGGCATCCATGCTGGAGACGGGAAACAGTGCTGTCCTGGCCATCACCAACGAAGGTCGGATCACGGTCAATCAATTCCCCGGAGCGTCCTCGACGACCTTGAATGCACCGGCTGTTGCCATCAATCCGAATGGTGAGGCCCTCTTCCAGCGCATCAGTGTGAATCTGGTCAACCCGGTCTCGGGAGGGGTCGCGGTCTCGTTGAACCTGTTTGTTCCCCGACGGGTCGAGCCGCTCGTTGCCGATCTCGCCTCCGTGCTTCCTCAAGCGACCTTTTTCGACTTCCCCGTGCTGGCAGCCAATAATACCGGGAGCCTCCTCTTCATCGGAAACGTCGGCGGAGGGCGCAACCTCTATCTCCTCAGGAACAACGTCGTGAGTCCGGTGGTGCGGGTCGGTCAAAAGATCGAAAACGTGACGATCACGGCCATTACGACGGCAGTTATCAATGATCAGGGTGTGATCGCCTTTGAGGCCGAACTGGATGTCGGCTCCGGCGTTTTCGTCGTCACCGGGAACACGATCCGTAAGCTGGCGGCGACGGGGGATCTGGCTATTGGCAGTGGAATGCCGGGTGATCCCTCCTCAATGTACTTCACTCACATCTTCGACCTGGCAATCAATCAGCGAGGCCAGATCGCTTTCATCGCTAACCTGTCCAACATCCCCAGCGGCCCGAATGTTCCACCGGTACGAGATCACGCTATTTTCCTGGCCACGCCCGGTCAGTTTGGTTATCCCGCGCCGCCTCCGCCGATTCTCGGCCTGTCGAATTTCCGAGTGAAGAACAGCCCGCCCCTTTACATCTCGAAACTCGCTCTTGGCGAGGATGGATCCGTCGTCTTCACGGCACAAGCCGAGCGAGCCGAGGGTGTTTATCTCTCGGCGGTCCGATCCGGCGG
>DATLZR010000075.1 GCA_035573895.1 Blastocatellia bacterium
GATTGACGGCGTGGAAGCCGCTGAACAGATCCGCCGACGGTACAACATCCCGGTCGTCTATCTCACCGCCTACGCCGACGGCAATACGCTTCAGCGGGCGAAAATTACCGAGCCGTACGCCTATTTGCTCAAGCCCTTTGAGGATCGGCAGCTTCATATCACGATCGAGATGGCTCTCTACAAGCACCGCATGGAGAAGAAGATCAAAGAGAGCGAACGATGGCTGGCCGCCGTCCTCCGCAGCATTGACGATGGCGTGATTGCGACCGATCTTCAAGGGCTCATCACCTACATGAACACCGTGGCTGAAGTTCAAACCGGGTGGCGACAGCAGGAAGCGGTGGGCAAAGACCTGACCGAGGTCTTCACCCTGCGCAACGGCAAGGTTGTCGTGGCCGAAAGCCCTGCGCTCCGCGCCATGCGGGAGGGGACGATCATTGGTCAATCCCGAACAGTCACACTCGTTTCCCGCGAGGGCTCGGAAATACCGATTGATTACACGGCCTCGCCGATTAAAGACGAGAAAGGCAATATCCTCGGCGCGGTCATCGTCTTCCGCGATGTCACCGAACGGCGTCACGCCGAGGAACTCCTCATGCAGTCGGCGGAACGGTATCGCGCCCTCGTGGAGACATCGAGCGATATTGTCTTCACGCTGTCCCGCGACGGGAAAGTCATATCGCTGAATCCGGCGTTCGAGACGCTCACCGGCTGGACGAGAAAAGAATGGATGGGGCGGCCTTTCGCCGACATCATTCATCCTCCTGACCTCCCCCTGGCGATGGAATTCCTTCAACGGGTGCTGCATGAGGCCACGCCGCTCGGATGCGAGTTTCGCATCATCTCCCGTTCAGGTGAGCCGGTCGCCATGGAGTTCATGGCCACGCCCCACTTCCGCGAAGGAAAAGTCAGCGGCATCTGGGGAATCGGTCGGCATGCCACCGCAGTACGGCGGGTCGAGGAACCCGTGCGCCGATGACGCGATCTCCCCTCGATTGCACGGGGAGCGAGATCGGGCCATCAGGGGCGAGACTTCTTTGTCCCTTACGCCGGTGCTGGAATCCCCCGTCGCACGGCATCCAGGTTGCCGGCAAACAGTTCGGGTCAACCGCGCCGCAGCCTTCTTTTCGCCGACCGGAGGCGTCAAACGCTCGTCACTGTGTTGGCGGCTTGGGAGATCCCCGATGGCAGGTGTAACAGTTGATCTTGCCGCCGAGGAATTTGCTGTTGAGTTCCTTGACCATTTCGATCATGCGGCGGCTCGTCTCCTTCATGGGGTGATCCTCCCGGTCGTACGCGTCAGGGACGTGACAGTAGTTGCAATCAACCCCGAGTGATTGATTGAAAATCTCCATGATGGGCGTAATCTCGCTTGCGGGAATGCCGCGCAGAACCTTGATGTTTTTGTAGGCCTGTTCGGCAGTTTGCCCCCGTACGGCTCGCCGCTCAAGCGGGGGCAGGGGAGGAGGGACGCGACCGATCCCGGATCCAGCAATCCCTCCACCTGCCGTATCAATGGGAGGATGACCGGGTGGAAGTTGTGCTGTGGCCTGGGGATTCCCGACGGGAGAGGCCCCACTCATCTGCTCCCGCTCAAGCGCATTCGTGGCAAAAAAGCCGATCACAAACCCAAGGATCACGCCACCCAGACCATAAGCCACGTCTCCCCATGTCAGCGACTGCGTTCCTGGATTAGCCATAGCTGTGTGCCTCCCGCCCCCGTCGTTGAATGCTTGTTACTCAGCCCCGGAGTCTCCGGTCCTTTAGTTACCTGTCGAGGGCGATGACAGGATCATCCGCCTTGCCGTTTCTCTCGCTCGGCCACCAGTTGATTGGCCAGCAGCAGGCTCTCGAATGTTCCGGCATCCGTCCACCACCCGTCGAGTATATCGTAGGTCAGTTCGCCCCGTTCGAGATAAGCGTTATTGACGTCGGTGATCTCCAGCTCCCCACGCGGACTCGGCTTAAGCGTGCGAATGATGTCGAAGACTTTCTCGTCGTAGAAATAAATGCCGGTGACGGCGTATGGCGAGCCCGGCCGGCTCGGTTTCTCTTCGATGCGCACGATCCGGCCGTTTTCGATCACGGGAACACCGAACCGGGTGGGGTCGGGAACTTCTTTGAGGATGATCTTGGCACCGGACCCCTGACGCAAATAGCTCTCGACATAGGGGGTGATGGACTTCTCGATGATGTTATCGCCCAGAATGACGCAGATCAGATCGCCATCGGCGAAATGCTCGGCCAGGTGTAGAGCATCGGCGATTCCACCTTCGCCCTGCTGATAGGTATAGTGCAGATGTTTCAGGCCGAACTCGCGTCCATTCCCCAGAAGGCGGAGGAAATCGCCGGCGTTGTTGCCACCGGTCACGATCATGATGTCGCGGATGCCGGCTTCCACCAGAGTCTGCAACGGATAATAGATCATCGGCTTGTTGTAGATAGGCAACAGGTGCTTGTTGGTCACCTTCGTCAGCGGATAAAGCCTGGTGCCAAGTCCGCCGGCCAAAATCACTCCTTTAATCGTTCGTGCCATCGCCTGTCCTCTCGTGTCCGTATCTCGGTCGGCCCGCAATCCGGCGCTTTCGACCGTGCGAGATTGTGTCATGCCCGGGCCTCTTTGGTAAAGAGGAGAGATGAGGGCAGAAGTTCTTCATCGTGAGCCCAAAAGCACCCGGGCCGAACTCTCCCGTGTGGAGGCACCTGGCGCACGCTCTCAATTTCAAGAGATTGGCCGTTAGTAACAACTATGCCAAGGCCCTGGCTTTTTGAAGATAAGAGGTTGTTGTGATGAGGGGCATGCGCTTGACAGCAATGGCCGTGAAATCTAAAATGCGTTTCGCTTGAAACCCAAGTAACAAAGGCTAAGGAGGACGTTGGTGTATGTGCGAAAAGGGCGATTGTCTCCGCAGACTTTTCCTTCATCTCTCGGTGGGATTTGTTCTCATCATTGTCCTGGCTGTGACCGGGACTGGCCAGACCGGGATGAGCCGGATCACGGGAACGGTCACAGATCCGACGGGGGCCGTGATCGAAGGCGCTACCGTGACGGCCAAGAACGAGGCCACCGGGGTGCAGTATAAAGCGACGACGACATCGGCGGGTACCTATGCCATCGAATCGGTGCCCGTGGGGAGTTACACGATCACGGTCGAAGCTCCCGGATTTCGGACCTTCACCAGTTCGGGCAACGTGGTCAATGTCGGGGCGGCGCTGGTGGTGAATGCGCAACTTCAGGTGGGGCAAGCCACAGAGGTCATCGAAGTCGTGGGAGCCTACGAGCGGGTGGAAACGACCCATGCGATGATCAGTGATGTTGTGACCCGGCGGGCCGTGGCCGACCTGCCGCTGAACGGCCGGAATCCGCTCAGCTTGATCGTGCTTCAACCGGGTCTGGTTCAGCGAACGACCAATTCCGCCGGCTCGGGAACGCATGTCTTCGGCTCGCGGGATCGGGCTCACAACGTCACGGTGGACGGCATTGATGCCAACGAATCGTCGGTGCCGAATCCGCAAAGCAATATTCTCCGGCTGAATCCCGATAACGTTCAGGAATATCGCGTGGTCACTCACAACGCCACGCCCGAATATGGGCGCAACAGTGGGGCCAACGTCTCGATCGCCACGCGGTCGGGAACGAACGAATATCATGCCGATCTCTTTTACTTCCATCGCAACACTGTCCTGAATGCCAACGAATTCTTTAACAAAGCCGAGGGTCAGCCGAAACCCGTTCTCCTCCTCCATCAATTCGGCGCAGCCGGAGGTGGACCCATCACCAAGAATAAGACCTTTTTCTTTGCCAGCTATCAGGGAAATCGCATCATGCAAACGCAACCGATCGCCAAGGCGTTTGGCACGCCGCTGGCTTATACGGCCACCATGCGCTCGGGAATCTACCGATTCGTGCGGGGCGCCATTACCGTAGATGGCGTGACCGTGACGAGAAACTCCCCGTTGCTCGTTGATGCATCGGGAAATCTCAAGCCGGGGGTGCCCGTCTGTGGCGGATCGGTCACGACAAATTGCGTGGACTCGTACAACATCTTTGATCCGCGCAACGATCCCCGGGGGATCGGACCGGATCCTGTGATTCGCTCGCTCATCAATCAATTCCCCCTTCCGAACACGTTCTCGGTCGGCGATGGGTTGAACATCGGCGGTTTCGTCTGGAATCCTCCCTCGCGCTTTGTTGGCCCCAACAGTCTGGTTCGTGTTGATCACAAGTTTTCCGAGAATCACACCATGTTCGGCCGATTCATCTGGTCGGATTGGGACACCAAAGAGGGAGATTTCTTGAACGCGCGACCGCAAGTCTTCCCCGGCTTCCCGCCGATGGGGGAGGTCTTTCGCAGCAATCAGAATCTGGCCATCAGCTACCGCAGCGTGCTGAGCGATCGCACGGTCAATGAATTCACGACCGGTTTCAATCGCTTTCGCTTCTTCTTCACCTGGGGCGAGTCGAATCCGAACTTTGGCGACTTCACGAAAGTTCCTCCCTATGGCCAGGAGTGTGCTGGGACAAACTCGTTTCGCAATATTGATACGCCGTTCTGCAACACTCCTCACACGGCCCGGGCGGTGTCTACGATCCAGTTCATTGACAATTTGAGTTATGTCCGGGGCTCACACACCATACGCACAGGGATCAATTTCCGCTTCTATCGGCACAACGACAGTCGCGGGTTTGCCGGAGGTCGTAACATCAGTCCGAATATCTTCTTCGATCAGAGTCTGCGACGCAGCGGGTTTTTGAATCTGCCACCAGTTGGAGGCGGCGCCGATCAAATAGATGCCAGCGACAATACCATTCTCCAGAATGCGCTGGTGGAGTGGGCTGGCATCGTGGCGGGGGTGGATCAAGCCTTCGCCGCCGACTTGAAAGGGAATTCCTTCCCGCCAGGAATCCTGCAAGTGCTCGGAACGCGGGCGAAGCAGTTCAATTTCTATGCCCAGGATGAGTGGCGGATCCGTCGTAATCTGACGATGACCTATGGCGTCCGATGGGAATTGAATCTCCCGATGAAGGACTGCTGTGATCGCGTCTTCGTTCCTGATAAGCCGATTGACGGATCGCAAGGACCGATCACGTTCGTTGCACGGGATCGGTGGTATGAGCGCACGAACTGGAGGGCCTTCGGTCCACGGGTGAGCTTCGCCTGGTCACCGTGGGGCGAAAAAACCGTTTTTCGTCTCGGCTACGGGTTGGCCTTCGATCCGATTTCAACCTTCCAGGTGACGGCGATCGGGGGAATGGTCCCGGGGTCGGCGCTCGACTGTCGCATGCGGCTGAGCGATACGCCGACCGGCGTGCAGGCAACGATCACGACCGGCTGCAGCATCCCGGCCAATATTGATCGGCGCATCGGTCAGGGCTTCCCGCTTCAACTGCCGACGCCGACGGCCCGACCGAGCGAATTGTTCAGTCCTCCGGCGCAACCCCTCGGTGTGGCACCCAATACGGGGGCGTTCGATCCGAACTTGAAGCTGCCCGCCGTCCATGAGTGGAGCCTCACCATCCAACGCGAACTGCCCGGGAACATGGTCGTTCAGGTCGGCTACATCGGCAAGCGAGGAACACATCTGTTCCGCGCGTATGATCTGAACCAGATTCGCACGGACCAACCCGGTTTCAAAGAATCATTCCTGATCGCGCAAGAGAATCTGCGGAAAGGCTGCCGTCCGGACGGAACAGGATGTCCGGCGGGCGTGACCGGGGTCACTCCGACGCTGCTCTTGCAGCTCACGGGGAGCACTCCGGGAGACCCACGCTCGTTCTTGAACTCCTCGACGACGCAGACCAATCTGCTGCGCAATGGCCTGGGTGACCTGGCCGTGCGGATTGATTCGTTGACCGGTGCATCGTGGATCGTCAATCGAGGCTTCCCGGCCAACTACTTCCGACCCAATCCCCAGTTCAGTCAGATCTTCTATTTCGATTCCGGTGGCGATTCCTACTACCACGGGATGATCGTGCAACTGCGTCGGCGGTTTGAGAAGGGATTGGATCTGGGATTCTCCTACACCTTGTCCAAGTCCATTGACAATATGTCGGTGGATCCCGTCGGCGCTGCCTCCGGCGGAGGCCTGAGCACGACCAATTCCCGCACGCCCACCGATGTGCGAAACTTCCGATTGGATCGAAGCTTGTCGGATTTCGACAATCGTCACGTCTTCGTCGTGCATGGTCTGTATGATCTTCCGTTCGGACGAGGGCGCACCTGGGGAGGAAATTGGCCGGGCGTCGTCAATCATATTCTCGGCGGGTGGACGGTGACGGGGATTTTCATCTCCCAGAGCGGCGAGCCATTCACGATCAATAGCGGCATTCGCACCGTTCACAATACGAAGCAGTCGCGGGCCGAATTACGAGGACCATTGCCCAAAGCGAAGTTACAATCGGTGGCGGGGATTCGCGGGCCGGTCGTCTTCCAGGTGACCGACCTCGATCCCAATACTAACTGCCGCCAGATCGTCGGGACGCAGAGTTTCCTCTGCATCCCGGCACCGGGCGAGTCCGGGATGGGACGAAACACCATCATCGGCCCCGGCTTCTGGAACTTCGATTTCGGCCTGATCAAGCGGATCACGCTGACCGAGCGGGTGAATCTGCAGTTCCGCGCCGAGTTCTTCAATGCCTTCAACCATCCCAACTTTGAGAATCCCCGAAATGCTTCCTCCGGCTCACCGACATTAACCAGCTCGTTGTTCGGCCAGACCTGCTGTGTGACGGCTGCAGTCCCAGCCTCGGCCACGATCATTGCTGTCGGCGAGCCCAATCGGGTGATTCAGTTCGCCTTCAAGCTCAGCTTCTAAGACGGCGCTCAGCGAAAAAGTGGGAGGTCGCCGGGTAGACCGTGAACAGAACCTCCCACTTTTTCCTTTGGGACTGCCGCAGGCAGATCTCTTTTGTGTCCGTCCTCAAAGTCGAACGTTCGTTCCCTTAGCCCTCGTGCTGGAAAGACATCTCTCCGGTGTGTCGGATGATGTGCGCGCCCAGGCCGGCTTCGGTGAGGAGTGAGGGTCCTCCGCTTCCCGGACCGTCCAAAATACGGCATGTGCCGGATTGACGAAAGCGAGGAAACGAGAGAAAGTAGTCAGGGCATTTGGTGTATTTGTGTCCAGCGGGTGGAAGGAAGCGGTCAGCATGAGGAGCTTGGGCAAAAGGCGAGGGCATGACCTTGACTCCCGAAGGTGGGCTGAGCTTGGTCTCACTGTGCTATTGCATGTTGTGATGGATAGGTCGGTGGCGCCTCACTTATCCGAGGTATCAAAATCGGGTCGAGGAGCATCAGCCCTGGATGGGAGCGGATGTGAGGAAAGGATCGGGCTGAGGCAGTATGCATGAGACGTCGTATCGGGCATCTGCCCGATGGATAGCCGGACCATGAAGTGATTCCAAAACGGTGAGGCGACTC
The DNA here is from genome assembly GCA_035573895.1 of Blastocatellia bacterium. Lineage (NCBI taxonomy): Bacteria > Pseudomonadati > Acidobacteriota > Blastocatellia > Blastocatellia bacterium. Next base: position 7,419 of record DATLZR010000075.1, read on the forward strand.
CGCTCGAGGAGGTCGCGGGAAAAAGATCGCCGGGTGCATTCGTTGGTGGGATGGTGAAACGGGGAGCACAAAGATTGACGTTGGCACTCTTGACAGCGGAGACGGCTTATTTTTATATGAGTCATTTCGCGGCTGGAAAAGGAGGATGACTGTATGGCACTCTCGGTTGAAGAACAACTCGTGGGTATTTTGCGTGATCTTCGCATGACGGCCCCGGAAGTTGAGGGTGGAGCTGTCGTCAGCATGGACGCTCAGATCATCGCCAGCTCGTTGCCAAGCACGGTTGAAGAAGATCGCGTCTGTGCTATGAGCGCGGCCCTCTTCGGCATCGGCACTCGTGCGGCCAAAGAGCTGCACCAGGGAGATGTCGAGCAGCTTTACATCAAAGGCGAAAAAGGGTATATCCTCATCACCCACGCCGGTCAGGATGCTGTCCTCTTCGTCATGGCGTCGGCCAAGGCCAAGCTGGGAGTGATCTTCTTCGAAGTGCGGCGGGCCACTGAGGAGATCGCCCGTGTATTGGCTTATCAGCGGCCCTTATGATCTTTCCCGCCTCCGCCATCGGCGGAACCCCCCATCGGGTGTGGACGTCCGTGTCAACCAATGGGGATGACGGAGAGAACGGAGATGGTCGTCGGTAGGACCCAGCCTCCTGCCCTCAAGTCATGGCCTGGAGCTTGGAGCTGAGACCTGTTCTGAAACGACCCGAGAGCCAAATATGGCGAGATGTGAACGCCTGTTATTGCCCGTAGGGAGAACATGCAAAGAAATTTCTTACGTCCTCTTTTCTGTCCGTCTTTACGGGAGGTAGCTTCTTTCGTCCATTCCCCGGATGCCGGGACTCAGGCTGAAATGCCTCGGCGAAGGCATACCCTGCCCGAGTTCATAACCCTCAACAGATGCGCGGCAGTTGTTCGCCGCTGAGCATATCAACGATTCGCATCGCACCGATCTTACTCCGCATCGTCACCCGTCCCGAAGCATTTTCCTCCACCTGGCCAATGATGCTCGCGTTAGTGCCCAACGGATGCGAGCGCATGATGGCGAGGGCTCTATCGGCATCGCCTGGTGCAATGAAGGCGATGAAGCGTCCCTCGTTGGCCACATAGAGCGGATCGAAACCGAGAATCTCGCAGGCTCCCTGAACATCCTCTCGAACGGGGATGGCGGCTTCGTCCAAAGCGATTCCGACGCGCGCCGCTTCGGCGATCTCGACGATGGCGCTCGCCAATCCACCCCGGGTCAGGTCGCGCAGACAGTGAATTTCGACTCCCGCCTGGAGCAGTCTGATCACCAGGTCCGCCAGAGGAGCAGAATCGCTCTCGATCTCAGTCTCGAAGGCTAACCCCTCCCGCACGGCCATAATCGCAATACCATGCCGTCCGATGTCCCCATTCAGGAGAACGACATCACCCGGGCGCACGCTGGCCGGAGCAATGACAAGGTCGTGCTCGATGACTCCGATGCCCGCCGTGTTGATGAAAATGCCGTCGCCTTTGCCCTTGTCCACCACCTTCGTATCGCCGGTGACGAGCTGAACCTGGGCCGCGCGCGCGGCCTGCTGCATGGATTGGACCACACGCCAGAGCGTCTCCATCGGAAGTCCTTCTTCCAGGATGAATCCGGCGCTCAGGTAGAGCGGACGCGCACCGGACATGGCCAGATCATTCACCGTGCCGTTGACGGCCAGCGAGCCAATATCGCCGCCGGGAAAAAACAGCGGACGAACCACATAGGAATCCGTCGTGAACGCCAGCCTCACGCCATTGACGTTGACGACGGCGCTATCATGCCGCATGTCGAGGGGTGCGTTGCTAAACATCGGCATGAACATCTTCTCGATGAGTTGGTGCATCAGCTTCCCCCCACCCCCGTGAGCGAGGAGAATAGTCGGGTACTCAGCTATCGGTGTCGGACAGGTCATCATATTTTCTTCATCGCTTCTTCCTCGCCACCGGATGAAAGGTTCCAACGGATGAGAAACTCATCTCCGGATGGCTCCGGTGACTGACGCCAACTCGCCAGGCGATAGCAATATCCGTTGGCACTTTTCATCCGTTGGCAGTCGCATAATGACAGTTCTCGCTACCGGATGAAAGGTTCCAACGGATGAGAACCTCACTGGCGGACGGCTTCCGGCACGTGACGCTATCAACCGCTGGAAATATCCGTTGGCACTTTTCATCCGTTGGCGAACCTTTCATCTGTTGGGCGGACAGACAGCACGCACTTGCAGCGCCTGCCTGCCGAAGTTGATCACAATTCCTACCGGGATGCTCATCGCCCGTAAGTATGATTGCGTTTTGCCGATTTCAAACGGCCCGATCTCATCCTTGAGCGCGGTAACATAGCACAATACCCGTTCCCCCACGAGCATCCCGTCCACCGGAAAAGTACCAATCAGGGCACCTTCAAATTGTACGGGGCTCATGAGCTGGCTGTGCACGGAGAGGTGACGGTGCTCCCACTCAGCCTGTAACAGCTTGGCGCACACGGTGTCGCCGTAACCGATACCATGGGTTTTAGCGACGGCAAGGACGCCCTCTCGGATCTCGCGCAGCAGCCGTTTGTCAGCAGGTGAGAGGTTCGGTGGGATGTGGGTATAATCCTCGGAGATGACAAGGTCCTTTTCGTGAAAAGGCAACCGCTCAATCTTGGCCTTCTCCTGACCAAAGTTTACCAGCAGGCCCAATGGCTTCCGCCAGAACTTGAGGTAAGAAAGAATCTGAACGAAGTTCTCGCGAGCGAACCCAGCAGGCAGCGCCTTGAGTTCCAGGATGATCTCTCCAAAAGCAAGCAAGTCATATTGGAACGTGTGAACCACCACGTCTCGATGCTGCAGGCGCCCGGACTGCCTCGATAAAGCGGGAATGCGGCGGCTCGCGCAACAGGCAAGGAATGCTTGGTGATACGCTTCCTCCGGATACCCTACGCCAACCTCGTTGTGAACGTCAAAGATGCAGCGACGAAGGATGCGCGTTTGTTCCTCAAAAATTAATCGCATCGCTCTAGCTAGCGCACTAACGGATGAAATCCGTTGGTACTTTTCATCTGTTGGCGATCCTATGATAACAGGTCGCGCCAACGGATGAAAGGTTCCAACGGATGGGAGCCTCATCTCCGGATGGACTCCGGTGGCTGACGCCAACTCGCCAGGCGATAGCAATATCCGTTGGCACTTTTCATCCGTTGGCGATCCTATGATAACAGTTCGCGCCAACGGATGAAAGGTTCCAACGGATGGGAGCCTCATCTCCGGATGGCTCCGGTGACTGACGCCAACTCGCCAGGCGATAGCAATATCCGTTGGCACTTTTCATCCGTTGGCAGCCAAGTGTGCACGATAGCGGTAATACGCGGCGCACGCGCCCTCGGACGAGACCATCGTAGCACCGAGCGGATGCTCCGGGGTGCAGCGCGTGCCGAACGCCGGACACTCGTGCGGTTTGATCATCCCTTGCAGCACGAGCCCACTCCTGCACTCGGACGATTCTCCGACCGTGTGATCGGTCAGACCGAACCGCATTTCGGCGTCGAATTCGGCGTATTTCTCGCTGAGTCCCAGGCCGCTTTGAGGGATTTCACCGACGCCGCGCCATTTGCGCGGAACCACGCGAAAGACTTCACGGATGAGCCGCTGCGCCGGAAGATTTCCCTCACGCCGCACGGATCGCGTGTATTGGTTCTCAACCTCCGCCCGGCCTTCCTCCAATTGCTTGATGCACATGTAGACGCCTTGCAAAATGTCCAGCGGCTCGAAACCGGTGACCACAATCGGAACGTGGTACTTGCGAGCAATCGGCTCGTACTCGGTATAGCCCATCACCGTGCAGACATGTCCGGCGGCCAGAAATCCCTGCACGCGATTGTTGGGCGATGAAAGGATCGCTTCCATCGCTGGCGGTACCAGCACATGTGACACGAGCAGGGAGAAGTTTTTGATATTTCGTTGGGCTGCCTGAAAGACGGCCATCGCATTGGCCGGCGCTGTCGTCTCAAATCCCACGGCGAAGAAGACGACCTGTTTAGTCGGATTCTCCTCGGCGATTTTCAGAGCGTCGAGCGGGGAATAGACAATGCGCACGTCGCCGCCGCTGGCCTTGACCGTGAGCAAATCCTTTTCCGTTCCCGGCACGCGGAGCATATCGCCAAATGAACAAAAAATCACATCGGGGCGCGAGGCCAAGCTGATCGCCTTATCAATCAATTCGACCGGCGTGACGCACACGGGACAACCGGGACCGTGAACGAGCGTGATTTTATCCGGCAGCAG
>DATLZR010000076.1 GCA_035573895.1 Blastocatellia bacterium
ACAATGGCGGGTTCGGTGGATTTGGGGCTCGCCTCCGGGACTCTGGCGCTATGGTTCGATTCGGTGGGCGAAGGCGATTCCTGTCGCAGCCTCTGGACAAAGAGATCCATATCGTAGTCGCATTCGCGGGCCATCTGCTCACGGATGGCGTGGAGGACTTCGAGGAATTTCGGCCGCCGATACATGGTCAGCTTGCCTCGGAGACGAGAAACTCGGGCGTGATGATCGTCGGCACGAAGAACCCCGATGTGACATTGAACAGCCGGATCCGAGCCTGACGATAGACGTTGGCGAGATAGCCGAAATTCCAGGTCACGATGAAATCAATCTTGTGATAGGAGGCGATGGCCACATGAAGGGCATCCGCCATGTATTTGCGCTGGAAGATCCCGCGACCGATATAGCCTTCGGCGAGGATGGCAACTTCTTCGGTGATTTCCAGTTGGGGCAAATCGCGGATCAGATTGAGATAGGCCGAGCGCCGTGGCTCGCGCACGCGTTCCAGCTCGCGCACCACCAGCGGGGAAATCGTGGCATAGTAAAGGGGACGTTCGTGTTCCCACCAGCGAATGGTGAGGTCACGACGGAAGGGATCCTCGTTGTCGAGGTAGGCACCAATGACCGACGTTTCCACATAAATGCTCGTCTTCACTGCCTGTCCTTGCGCTGTCCCCCGCGGCGGTCAGATCAGTCGTCGTAAAGCGCCGAGGACGTCTTTTCGCCTTCCTGACCGAGCCGCGTCAGCATCAGGCGGGCGCGAGCGAAATCGAAGACGACCCGGAAATGCTTGAGGAAGCTCCCTCCGAGAATCCCCGCCTGCATGAATCCCGCCGATTCGTTGACCGCCTCTAAGTCCAGGACCGGGGCGCGAATGTTCTTCTGGATCAGACCATCCATCGAGAGCGAGGGCACGAGAATGAGATCCACGTTCTCGATGACGCCCGCAGCCCCGAGGACGCGAATTTTCGGGCTTTGGAGGATGTATTTCTCGAACCCATACTTCTTGACAATGTGCGATCCGAGGACGGTCGCGCTGGCTCCCGTGTCCACCAGGAAATTGACGACTTCGCCATTGTGCAGCCTAACTTCGGCGCTGACTAATCCTCCGTTGGTCGTTCGAAAAGGAATTTCCGATGTCTGATCGGGCAGGGGATTGACAGAGGCGGCGACCGGAGGGGGATCGTTTTCCAGGATCAACTGCTGAGTGCCGTACTCCAGCGTCACCCGAAAATTGGACAGTACAGAGAGCCCGAGAAATCCATCAGCCAGCACTGTCTCCGAATTCGATTCGCGCGTCGGCAGATGATGGAAGGGGCGGATGTAGATCGGCACATTGTAGATTTTCAACTCGCCCAGCGTCAGTGAATCGAGCAAGCCGTAAACGATGGGAAATGATCCGCTGCCGCCGACGGCCCGCGCCCTCCCGCCTCGCGCCAGCGGCCGAATCCCCAACTTCTCCACCGCATCCTGGGAGAGCACCGAGATGCTCGCGCCGGTGTCAATGACCAGATTGAGTACGTTACCTTCTCCCACACGAGCCTGAATGAACGGGCGGTCGTTTTGCAGGCGCAAGGGGATGCGGACCACACGCGGCCCCTCGATCCGATGCAGATGGGTGATGCCGAGAGTCGAAAGGGCACGATAAAACTCAATCAAGCCCCGATACCGTTCGCGCCGTTCGTGATCGAGTTTCGGAGAGACGGCCAGGAACCGCTCGTAGTGTTCAGCGGCCTCGCGGAATTTTTCCAGTCGGGCGGCCGCGCGACCGAGAGCGATCCAGAAATCGGGCTCGTTCGGGTCAAGGGCGGTGGCCCGACGCAACCGTTGATAGGAGAGGTCAGATCGGTTCTCGAAGAAATCCAGTTCGGCCAGTCCCGCCAGCGCCAGCGGCTCTTTTTCATTGAGCGTCAATGCGGTCTCAAAGGCTCGCGCAGATTGAGAAAAAACTCCCGACCGCAGGAGCACAATCCCCAGCAGGGCATACGCCCGAGCGTTGTAGGGCTCTTTTTGAATGACCGAGAGGATCTCCGGCAGTGCGTCGTTGAGCTTCCCCTGTTTGATGAAGGCGTAGCACCGGCCCAACCGCGCTGGATGATCATCCGGATTTTTCTCGATCAACTCGCCGAAGGCGGCTGCCGCTTTCTCGTAATCCCCCTGACGCATGAACCCGAGCGCCTTACGGTACCGGCGTCCCGTGGGCTGGCCCGAGACCGCCTGCGGCGGTGGATTCGGGGTCTCCTGCCCCCAGCGGTCAAGTGGACCCAGTTCGCGGGTAAATTGCGCCTGCGCCGACCATACGGCACCGAGAATAAAAATTCCTATGACAGTCCCCATAAAGGGGGCCAACATTCGTTGGGCATGCGGGCTCCGTCGGTCGGCCGTCAGTCTCATGATGTCCTCCTCCGGCTTAATCCTCTTCGGTCTGATCCTATCTCCAGGCAGAATTCTATGTCTGGCCGAACGACCTTGTCAAACACCTTTCCCTCTCACGGGACCGCTCCCCTGGCCTGTCCTGTGCCCGGTCACCCTCCGATGCGATGACACGAAAAGCCATCGCTGCTTCATCGCTACTTCTTCCACTCCTCCATGCCAGTCCCTTCAAAGGGCCAGTCGGACAGAAGCTGGATAGTGCTCAGCTGGTTAGAAAAGGCCACGAATTCAATGCCACAATCGGGACATTTGAGTCGGTCGCCCTTTTTCGGGCTGGGGTAGGCGGGACTCGTGGGAAGGAAATATTCGGCCTTAAACTTCACAGGCTCATCGGGGCCCACATAGGTGTAGATGTGTGTGTTGCAGTAGGTGCAAATCACTCGTTTCATCGCTCTTTGCTGCGCACCTCCTTATCAAAAAGAGTCGTTTTGGAACGTCATTATACACGGTCGCGTCGAGGGGGGAAACTTAACCATCGTCGCACCCGTGAAAAGGAAATCGCCACCGCAGCGCGAGAAGGGTTTCGCCCTCCGTCGCGGCAATGAGCTGCCTGTTGATGGGTGAAAGGATTGTGAGTGCGCGAGCCTCCTCCCTGCGGCCGGTGATGGCCTCGTTCACGCTGAACTCCGAAGGCTAGTCGTTCCGGCAAAGGGCAACGCCCGCTTCGATCATCTGGCGGACTCTCTCTCTGGATGGGGCCTCGCAATAGACGCGTAAAACGGGTTCGGTGCCCGATTGTCGGAAGAGGATCCAGCTTCCATCGCGGAAGTGAAGCTTGGTTCCATCCAGAGTCTCGATCCGGGCCACGGGCTGGCCGACCAGTGTGTCGGGAGGGTTTTCGGCCAGTCGGGCCACAATCGCGCGTCCTTCGTCAACGGGCCGATGCAGATCCCGGCGCTCGTAGTGGAACTCGCCGAATTCACGCCAGAGCGCCCGAATCATTTCCGATGGCGTGCGACCGCTGGCCGCAATCGCTTCGAGAAAGAGCAGCCCCGTGAAAATTCCGTCGCGCTCGGGTAGATAGCCCCGCACGCCGATGCCGCCCGACTCTTCTCCACCGATGAGGATGTCTTCCGTGAGCATGAGGTCAGCGATGTATTTGAAACCAATGGGAACAATCTTGAGCGGTAGCCCGAGGGCCTGGGCGACACGGTCAACCAGCACACTCTGCGAGAACGTGCGAACGACCGCCCCTCGCGCTCCCCTGGTGCGCGCCAGGTGGAGAATCAGGAGGGGGAAGATTTGATGAGGCGTGATGAACTCCCCCTGCTCATCAACGGCGGCGAAGCGATCCGCATCACCATCGGTCGCCAGGCCGACGATGGCTTTGTGGGATCGAACGGCCTGAAAAAGCGGACCGAGGTGTGTCGGGAGCGGTTCGGGATGAACCCCGCCAAAGAGAGGATCACGTGCAGCCCGAATCGTAATGACCCGGCAGCGGCTACCCCGAAGGAGCCTTTCGGTATAGCCATCTGCCGTCCCGTGCATCGCGTCAACAAGGATCGTCCAGTCCCTCCGGCGGATCGCCTCCACGTCAACCAGCGTCCGCAGCGTGCGAAAATATTCATCATCACAAGGGGCGATCCATCGAATGAGCCCGACCGCTTGAGCTTCCTTAAGCGGCAGGCGTCGCGGCTGTGAACGAAAGAGTCGCGCTTCAATGGCCGATGTCACGTGAGGTCGTGCCGATCCGCCAAACGATTCCTTGACCTTAAATCCGTTGAAGTGAGCGGGATTGTGGCTGGCAGTGATCACGATACCCGCCGGCAGTCCCATCTGCCGAACCTGAAACGAGACGAGCGGCGTCGGCAGATCGCGCTCGGAAACAGCCACCCTGATCTCGTTGGCCGCAAGCACTTCCGCCACACAAACGGCAAATCGCTCGGAAAGAAACCGCCGGTCATATCCGATGAAGATTTCCCGAGGAGAGAGGTCCAGCTCTCGGACATAATCTGCGAATGCCTGTGCGACGATCTCGAGATGAGCGAAAGTGAAGTCTCGCGCGATCTGGCCTCGCCAGCCATCCGTCCCAAAACTAAGAGCCACTCTTTCACTCATAGGACCTCAGTTTAGCATCTGGTCGTATTAGAACGCCAATGAAGCTACCACGGAATGTGCTATCATTAGCGGGCGGCAGAAACGAGAGGATAAGGAGTAAGAGCGATGGGACGGTTGAAGACGGATCTCATGGAACTACGCCAGCTCCTGCATCCGGTTCTCGTGGAGGTGGAGATGGCGATTGATACCGAGACCTATCCCGATTGGACGGAGGTCAAGGAGAAAATAGTGCAGGCGCTTGAAGTCGTGCGCAAACTCGAGCGCGATCAACTGTGGCGCGCGCTCAAAAAATAGACCGACGAGATCCGACCGGGCCGGAAGCTTTGGAGGAGCGAAAGTGCCGTAACCCGGTGCGCACACGGAACCTCCCGGAGGAACCATCGCTACCTGATCAGATCACATAGATCGAGGAGACATCAATGGCACTGCAAGAACGTATTCACAACGATATGATCGCGGCCCTCAAGGCCAAAGATGAATTGCGGCTGAGCACATTGCGCCTCATCAAAGCAGCACTGAAGAACCGCGAAGTCAGCCTGATGCGCCCGCTCGACGATGCCGGCGTCATCGAGGTCCTCAAGAGCCTCATCAAACAGCGTCGGGAATCGGTGGAACAATATCGCGCCGGCGGTCGTACGGACCTGGCGGAGAAAGAGGAAAAGGAGATTGCGATCATCGAGGAGTATCTTCCCGCCGCGATGAGCGACGCCGAACTGGAACGCATCGTGGCTGAAACCATCGCCGAGTTGGGAGCTACGACGCTCAAGGATATGGGGCGCGTCATGAAAGCAGTGATGGCGAAACTCGAGGGCCAGCTCTTCGACGGTAAAGTCGTCAACCAGATGGTTCGAACGAAACTCTCTCAAGGGGGATGATCCTATGTTTTTTGCACTCTCGCTGGGGGGCATATTGTGGGCGGTTCACGTCGCCTTGAGCATCATCGCCATTTCTGATGTGCTCAGACGCTACCGGGACCTGGGCACCCAGTTTGTGCTTATCCTGATGATCCTCATTTTGCCACTGGTTGGGCCAGGTCTTTACCTCGTCGTACTGCGACCAAAGGACACCATGTGACATCGGCCGCTCTGACAATGAGAATATCTGCTCGGTGTGCTTCGGTCCTCGTGACCTGACAGAAGTTCACCTGGTTAAGCCTTATCCCGAATATAGCCGACGGCCGATGAACAACTCCTCCCACAGGGGCCACCAGAAACGTGCTCAAATGAAAAAGGACCATTTTTGAAGGGGGCTAGGGCTCTGCTCCGTGAGAGATTCTGGAAAATCCTCACGCTTGGAGGTTGGTTGCTTGGTTTGACTGTGTCTAGCCTGGAGTTGAGCAAAGCGAAGTCTGGGACAGTGGTACCCACACATTGCCCCCAAGCCTCAAAGGCCAGAACCCTCCGGCCAACAGGCATCCCGCTCCGTCCCTAATTCCCCTTGGATTGGGCGCTCGTGTCCCGCTTGTACTCCTGAAAGTCCCCTTAAGCTAGAAAGTCTCGGGCAGGACAAAACTTGCTGACGCCGCCTTTTGGGCGATGTCATTGGACGACATGGGCTACTTGACGACATAAGTTCTAGAGTTACAGGAAGTTGTATGGGGACCTCGATCCGTGCGGGCTACTGGTGGTTATCGGTGAAGCGATAGGTTTGCTCAGTAACTGGACGCGTGAAACCTTAGGCTGTGCAACAACCGACGATTCCCCTAGAAGCGGCACCGTGTGAGTCGTTGAGTTCATCGAATGTAAGGTCTTTTGTTTGAGTATTTTGGAAACCGCATGACTGAGATGAGGGTTGATGTCTTTAATTGACAGCGGGAGATGGGGAATTCGTGGGAAGGAAGAATCGGTCTAAGGGATTGCAGTTATTTAGCTTTTATCGTTACGGCTAAAAATTTTAAGCCGGACCAAAGATACCACTTGACAAACTAAGAAAATCTGCTAATACTTTTAGCAGAAAATCTATGAAGACTAATGAAAGGAGGTGACGGACATGCTGGTCAGATGGAAGCCTTTTGATGAATTCTTCAATCTCTATCGGGATATTGACAACCTCTTCCGTCGCTCGATTGCCGACATTACGCGGGAGCTTTCTGAGTTCACCTCGGAGCAGGAGTTCCGCTGGCCCTTTGCCGGTTTGACGGTCCCTGTTGAGTCCTTCGTGGATCAGGGCAAGCTGAATCTGAGGCTGGAGCTGCCGGGCGTTGATCCCAAGGATGTTGAGGTCAATGTCAGCGGTAATCAACTGACGGTGCGCGGCAAGAAGAGCTTCGACCGTAAGGTTGAGGACAAAAATTACTTCCATCGAGAGATCGCCTACGGCTCGTTTGAGCGCACGATCCAGCTTCCCGAGGGGGTTGATGTGGACAAGATCGAGGCGACCTATCACAACGGAGTGTTAGAGATTACCATGCCGGCTCCAGCCGCTTTGGAGGCCAGGAAGGTTGAGGTGAAGGTGCTCGAAGCTCCCAAGGCGGCGGCAGCGAAGTGATGGAAGAGGGAATGTCCGGTCGCCTGCGTTCGGCTGACCGGCGCAAGTGAAGGCCCGTCCTCGCCCCCGTCCGTCAAGGAGGGAGCGCGGACGGGCCTTCATTATTCCACAAACTGGGGAGAGCAGGGCGCAGGGATGAGTCCCCGCTCATATGCCATCCGAAAGAGGGTCTCGATGGCCTTTCTGCCGCTGGCCCCACAGTCAAGCGTCAAGGCGTTCACGTACATGCCGACGAACCGGTCCGCCAGCTCTCGCGACAGTCCTCGGCCAAATTGGAGGGCGTAGGTCAGGGCATCATCCCGATGAGTCAGGGCGAATTCGATGCTCTGGCGGAGGAGGCGGCTGACGTGGTGGATGACCGATTCCCCCAAATCACGTCGGATGGCATTCCCGCCAAGGGGTAATGGAAGATGAGTCTGATCCTCCCACCATTGGCCGAGATCGAGAATTTTGCGCAAGCCAAGTGATGAATAGGTCAACTGTCCCTCATGAATGATGAGGCCGACATCGGCTCGGCCATATCTCACCTCGTCAAGGATCCGATCGAAGGGGACGACGACGAAACGAATCTCCGGTTCGACCAGTCGCAGCAGGAGAAAGGCCGTCGTGAGCGTTCCCGGCACCGCGATTCGAACTTTCTTCAGATCGGTGACGCTGATATTCTCCCGGGCAACCAGGATCGGCCCGTAGCGCGCGCCCATGCTCGATCCGCAGGTCAGCAGGATGTAACGGTCTGCCACGTAAGGATAAACGTGAAAGGAGAGGGCCGTCAGCTCGTAGGTTCCGGAAAGGGCAGCCCGGTTGAGCGTCTCGATGTCCTGCAGGACATGAGAGAAATGGAAGGGAGCGGTCTCGATCTTCCCCTGGACGAGGGCATAGAACATGAAAGCATCGTCGGGATCGGGGCTATGAGCGATGGTGAGCGAAAGAGTTTCAGTCATCGTCGTTCAATCGTTGAGGAGTTCTTCGATGGCCTCTTCGAATGTGCGATAGTCGGCGGCACCGACGAGTTGCTTGCGGATATTTCCCTTTTTGTCGAGGATAAATGTGGTGGGCAAACCGGTGACCCCCGGGAAAGCCTTCTGCAGCCGGTCATCTCCCAGTGCAATGGGATAGGTCATTTGATGCTTGGCGACGAATGTCTTGATGTCTTCGGGTTCTGATTCAACAGCGGCGCCGATGACGACGAGCCCGCGATCGCTATACGTTTGATAGAGTTTCTGCAGCGAGGGGATCTCCTCGATGCAGGGAACGCACCAGGTCGCCCAGAAATTGAGCAGTACCACCCGTCCCTGGAGATCGCGCAGTTTCATGGATTCACCGTTCAATAGGGTGAGCGCCACATCGGGAGCCGGTTTCGCTTCTGAGGAGACGGCACGGGCTGCTGGCGCCTTAGGGCCGAGATCGGGAATGAACGTGAGATAGCGCGAGAGAACGGCAAGATTGTTGGTGAAGATCAGGACGCCGATGGCAACAAGAAGCACACCCGAGGCCAATTCAACCCGACGCAGATGACGTTTGAAGTTTTTGTAGAAGAGCAGAAAGTAGTTTGTCCCCATGCCCGTGAGCAGGAAAGGAATGCCTAGTCCGAGCGAGTACACCGACAGAAGCAGCACTCCCTGGCTCACCGTCTCCTGGGCAGCCGCGAGAGCCAGGATGGCAGCGAGAATCGGACCGATGCACGGCGTCCATCCGATGGCGAAGGCTAATCCCATGATGAACGCGCCCAGAAGTCCCCGCTGGGATGGCTGCGCGTGAAAGCGCGCTTCCCGGTAGAGCAGATTGATTTTCAAGATACCTGCCAGGTGGAGGCCGAAAAGGATAATGACAACGCCGGCGATCTTACTGAGGACAGCCATCTGCGATTGCAAAACCCGCCCGATCCACGTGGCCGAAGCTCCCAGCGAGATGAACACGAGGGAAAACCCCAGGATAAAAGTGATTGTGTTGAGGATGACCGTGCGGGACACGCGCCCACGTTCGGTTTCTTCTCGCAGCTGCTCCAACGTCAAGCCGGAGATGAGCGAGAGATAGCCGGGAACTAACGGGAGCACGCACGGAGAGAGAAAGGAGAAAATCCCACCGATGAAAGCGGTGGCGACAGTCAATTGATCTGCACCCATAGTTGCCTCCGCATGTAGGTGTGAGTCTACCGGAAGAGCCCACGATTTCACAAGTCAGGACGGGGAATCCGTCCGTTTTCAGGGATCACGGCCTCCACTGCCAGCGGCGAAAGGAACGCGACGCATTTTGCCCGGAAGCGTCCTGCTTGATTGCGTAACGAGGGAACTCGCGGCGACTCTCACGCTGGTTCCGACGTAAAGACTGCGCGCCTTTCTCAACCCGAATGGTGATGTAACGTGGGCACTCCCGTTTTCAAATCCCGAGCAGGCTCGAAAGCCGGTTCACCTTTATCCGGGGTGGGATTATTCGTAGCCGAGAGCCTTGATCGGGTCCTGGAAGGCAGCGCGGAGGGCCGGATAGAGCGCACCGATGAAGCTACTGGCGAGTCCGAGGACCAGCGCGCGCACGAGCCAGGTTCGATCCCATGTGATCGGGAGCGCGGTCGTCCGCTCGAGGATTTCTTTGGCAAGAAGCGAAACGATCGCGCCCAGACCGATACCCAGTCCCGTGATGAGCAGGGCTTGCTTCTCGATCAGAGAGACGATGAATCCCCGGGAGGCTCCCAGGCTCTTGAGGATTCCAATCTGGCGAGTCTGCTGGTGCACGGCGGTGTACATGGTGAGTCCGATGGTGAGCGTCCCCATGATGGCGGCGACCAACAGGACGGCGTTCAAGAATCCATTGGTCAGTGTGGTTCCACGGGCGTATGTGCTCGGAATATCCCGGGTGAGAAGGATCTGCCGATCGGGCAGCCGACGCTGAATCTCGGCAGCCAGTTGTTCCTGCTGCTCGGGCGAGATCGCCTTTACCAGGATCGTCGAGCATCGCCCGGGAGCACCCAGCAGCCGTTGCATCGTTGCCAGAGGGATTTTGATGCGCGGGCCGATGTCCGGTTCATAAATTCCCACGATGGTGAAGGGGCGTCCGAAAATCTCGATGTGGTCCCCCACCGAGGCTCGACGGGTCCGGGCTCGAGTTGAGTCAATGAGCGCGTCAAATTCGTTTTCCAGGCCCCGCCCGGCGACCAGGCGAAGACCAGTGACGCGAACGAAGCTCGGGTAGTCAATGCCATCAATCAATCGCAGATCGAACCCGTTTCCGGTCGGTTGTAGGTGATGTCCCACGACCGTCACGGCGGCGACTCCGGGCAGAGCGGCAATGGTGTCGGCCACCGAGATAGGCATCGAGAGGGGACTGGCCGAGCCTCCTACCATCGGCACCCCTTTCTCACGGATCATGATCTCAGCACCCACTTGCGCCTCGCGTCGGCCGCGTTCGAGCAGCATCCCCTGGGTCAGGCCAGTGGCCAGAGCGACAAGAATAACGGAAACGGCAATTCCCAGGACGCTGGCCAGGGTGCGTCCCGGATGATGCACGAGACTTGCCAGAACCAGACTATCTGTCATCTCCCGTTGTCCTGAAAATCTCCCAGGCGATTGGTCCGGGAAAGGGCCTGAAGCCTCGTTGTCCGAGCCGTTCCGACAGCGCGCCGGCGTGAGTCAGGCCAAGCAATTCCAGGAGTGTGGGAACGACCATCAAGCTATCATACGGGGTTTTCACCCGGTACCCGGACTTCATATTGATATGGCGACCGCCCCACATCATCAGAACCGAGCGTGTGGATGACCGCCGCAGCCCACCGTGGTTGCCACCGGGATTGAAGTCGCGGATGTTAAAGTTCCACAGGTCATTGGCAAAGACTTCCAGGTCGTGCCGGGAGTTGAGACGTCGTCGCTTGGTGAAGCGTTTGAGCAGCGCTTCGTCAGGAGAATCGCCCGGCAACGGGTCGAGAACGCTCAGGTAGGACGTGTCGAAATACTCATGAAGGGCGAC
>DATLZR010000077.1 GCA_035573895.1 Blastocatellia bacterium
ATGCGGATGGCCTGGAGGTTCGCGCCGATCAACTGTACCCCGTAGCGCTCGAGCACACCGTTGTCGGCCAGAGCGACGGCCAGATTCAGACCGGTTTGTCCGCCAACGGTCGGCAGCAACGCATCCGGTCGCTCGCGCTCGATGATCGCCGTCAGGACCTCGACCGTGAGCGGCTCGATGTAAGTCCGATCGGCAAACTCCGGATCAGTCATGATCGTGGCCGGGTTGGAATTGACCAGGATCACAAAGTAACCTTCGCTGCGCAGGGCCTTGCAAGCTTGCGTTCCCGAATAATCAAATTCGCAGGCCTGACCAATGACAATAGGTCCGGAGCCGATGATGAGGATTTTCTCAATGTCCGTTCGCTTTGGCATCCACGTTCGTCTGTCCCGGTGTCGTCACAAACCTGAATCTTACGCTGAGCCAGCGAGAGAATGCAAGGGAAGTATCGGCTGACACCTGAAACTATTGACGTCCACGCGGGAGAGGGAACGGGACGCGAATCACTGCGCCGGAGGAGAAAAACCGAGCGTGAGGAAGACAAGAAAGATCAGCGAGTAGACGATCTCCAGTATGCCGATGCGCGTGAGATTGAGCCATCGCACCGGCCGCAGTAAAGCCCACAATGTTCGCGCAAGGATGGGCACGAAGGCGCAGAGGACGAACAGGTTCACCCGTCCGGTGACGGCCAACAGGACCAGTGCGGCGAGCAGAAACGAATGGTAGAAGAGGCACTGTCGCCACACGCTCCGCTGCGCCTCTTCCCGCCGCCGACCCGCGCTGAGCACGCGCAACTTCACATAGAAGACGGATGAGGTGAAGTAGAGAGCTGACAGAACCCACAACCAGAGAGCGGTGCTCTCCCATCGTCCCCGCGCCACGTAATAGGCCGCCGGCGCCGCCAGCGTCAATCCCGTGATGGCGAGGATTTCGCCGAGAACCGTCCGATCTTCCAGCGATTCGGCCTGTCGGAGATTGAGAAGGAGCAAAACTCCGGCCAAGAGGCCGAGCGGAACGAGGCCCAAGAGGTGATGCCAGAGAACAAGCGGGGCGCCGGTCACGAGAGCGACGGCCAGATAGAACCGAGCCAGGCGCTCCGCTTCGGGAACGCTTCGGCCTCGCTGTCGCGCCCGCCACCAGGCGACGAGAGATTCGCGGGCAATGAAAAGAGCCATGACCGATATGATCAGTAAAATCAATCGCCCCGAGACCTGTCGGGCCACCAGCATACCCAGCGCCAGCGAGACTGACACCATCGCCCATGCACCGTGCTCTTTGGGGAGTTTCCATTGTGCTCGGAGACTCATCTGCGTCCCTCCGCGAAATTCCCTGAGAGCGCAGGCATCTTACCTGCCCCTTTGGCCCATGAGTAAGGAGCCCACCGGAAGCGGGGCTCCCGCCTCTTCGACGTTCGTGGCGAGCCCGCGGGCTTCATACGAACACCTGCTCTGAGGCCCCTGACCGATGGATACGGATTGTCTCGTCTCCTCCGCATCTGGATGAGCTTTTCACTGTCGTCGGAGCCGCCCGCGCTTCATGAGAAGCTTTTCCGTCGCGCAGGCTCTCCAGCCCACGCTTCCCGCGAGATAGCCGACTGAGAAAAGTTTGTGCTCGCGCGAGGGCCCTATCTCGTCCACGCTGCTTCCAACTGCGAGGCCACCTCCTCATAGTGCGCGTGTGTCCGCAGTCCTTTGTCCTCTTCCATCCGCTCGAATGCCTGCGCGAGCGATGCTTGCGCCGAGGAATCGAGGACTTGCTCGGCCATCGGAAAGAGGACATTATCCTCTTTGAAGATGTGCTGGGTCAATAACTCGATGTACCGACGGGCGGGCGGGATGATCTCCTGTCCGGCAGCACGATCCCCTGCCGTGTAAGCTTCCACCGCACGACTGATCTGGGCGACGAGGTGGCGCCCCACTTCGTGCTCGTAGAGCATCACGCCGATCGGTCCTCCCTCGCGAGGGACGCCGTGCTCTTCGAGTGCGGGAAAGAGCATCTGTTCTTCCTTCCGGTGGTGGCAGCCGTCGGCGAAATCCCGAATGAAGGCGATCACCTGCGACAGGACATCGGGGGGAACCGCCTCGCCCCGCTCCAGCTTCCCGCAGATTCCCTCAATGGCTCTCAAGACCTTTTCGATGATCCGATGTTCGTGACTGAGAATTTCAACGGGTGTTGGCATGGTGTGTTCTCCTTTCATTGTGATCCGGCATACATTTCGAGAGACGAGAATAATCCAGGGGAGCGAGAGTGCGCCGTGACTTAGGTCACGCGCCCGGCCCGAAAAGATGCCGTTGGACCCCTCGACCGACGATCGAGGCCTGGTTCACGAGCGGACTTCAGGGCGGAGGCATGGATTTTCCGCCCCAAGCGGCATGGGCAGCCAGAGGGTGGAGAGCGACGAGAGCACATCCGGGAGCGGCCCGGGGTTCAATCTTGACGACCGAAGATCCCTATGTTAGTTTGCCGACTCTGTTGCCATCGGGGATGATGGGCTGGGAATTTCGCCGAGGAGTTTCGCCTGCGGATTCAGATGACAGAGCTGAAGAAGACACCGCTCTTTGAGCTGCACGAGGTCTTGGGAGCACGATTCGTTGACTTCGCCGGATGGTGGATGCCGGTCCAGTACACCGGGGCGATTGACGAGCATCTGGCGGTGCGCACAGCGGCCGGATTGTTCGACATCAGTCACATGGGGCGATTTGAGCTGCGGGGCCCGGATGCCCTGGCCGCGATTCAGATGCTCACGCCCAACGATGCCTCCCGGTTGCGCGACCATCAGGCCCAGTATTCAGCGCTCACGACCGAGCAGGGGACCTTCGTTGACGACATCACCGTGTATCGCGTCAGCGTGGACCATTTCATGCTCTGCGTCAACGCGGCCAATCGGGAAAAAGATTTCCGCTGGATCGCAGACCATCTTCAGGGGCGGGCGGTGGATCTCTACGATGTGAGCAGCTCCTATGCCCAGATCGCTCTTCAGGGTCCGGCCGCCGAACAGACGTTGCAGTCGCTCACCGATGTCGTCCTCAGCCGCATTCGCTACTACTGGTTCGATCAGGGGGAGGTGGCGGGGATTTCCTGTCTCATTGCCCGCATGGGGTACACCGGTGAAGATGGATTCGAACTCTACGTCCCGGCGGAATCGGTCGAATGGGTGTGGAATCGCATTCTCGATGCCGGACGGGACGTCGGTCTGAAACCCTGTGGACTGGCAGCCCGCAACACGCTTCGGTTGGAAGCTGCCATGCTGCTCTACGGCAATGACATTGATGAGACGACGACCGTACTCGAAGCCAATCTGGGCTGGATGGTGAAGTTTGACAAAGGAGAATTTCTGGGCCGCGACGCCCTCTGGCGGCAGAAACAGGAAGGTCTGCGGCGACGCCTTGTGGGTTTTGAAGTGCGCGACCGCGCACCCGCCCGCGAGGGATATCCCGTTCTCATCAACGGTCAGCCCGTCGGTCAGGTCACGTCCGGGAGCTTCGCCCCGTTTCTCAAGAAAAATATCGGATTGACCTACCTTCCAATAGAGTACACCGACGTGGGGACTCGCTTTCAGGTCCTCATCCGGCAGCGACCGGTCGAAGCGGAGGTGGTCCCCACGCCGTTTTACAAGCGGCCGAAATAGAAAATCTTGGGAGGGAAGTGAGCATGGCCAACTACCCTGAGGATTGCCTCTACACCCGCGAACACGAATGGATTCGCGTGGAAGATGATACCGGTGTGATTGGTATCACCGACTACGCGCAGGCGGCGCTCGGAGACATCGTCTATGTCGAACTGCCGAGCGTCGGCGATAGCTTCAGCCAGGCCGAGCCCTTCGGCAATGTCGAGTCGGTGAAAGCCGTGAGTGAACTGTTCATGCCCGTGAGCGGTGAGGTGATTGCCGTCAACGAGGATCTGACCGATTCGCCCGAACTCGTCAATCAGGACCCTTATGGCGACGGGTGGATGATCAAGATCACCATTAGCGATCCCGACGAGCTGGAAACGCTCATGTCGGCCAGCGAGTACGAAGAGTTCGTCAAGGAAGAAGAGAAAGGAAAATGAGCCTCCTCCGCGAGACGAAGGCCGCGCCTCAGGCACACGGTCTCCGACTCCCCACCGGTGTGCCAGGGTCGTCCCGATCCTCCGCCGAACAATGGAGTGCAGGCTCTCTGGCCTGTACGTTTCCGCAGACTCGACGGTCTGCGCTACTTTTCGGGGTTTCCGGGCGAACCCGAGGCGCTCCGAATAATTCCTCCACCCCAGCGCTCACTCCGGAGTAATCACCCATGAGATATATTCCCAATTCGGCGGAAGAACGCGCTCAGATGGTGCGAGAGATCGGACTGAGCGACGTGAGCGACCTCTTTCGCCCGATCCCGGAGAAATTTCGTCTGCGGGAACCACTTCGACTGCCGCCGGCACAGGCCGAGAGCGACGTCCTGGCGCTGTTTCGCCGCCTTGCGGCAGAGAACGCCTCGGCCGGCGAGATGACGCTTTTCCTGGGAGCGGGTGCGTATCATCACTTCATCCCGTCGCTCATTGATGCGCTGATTTCTCGCGCCGAGTTTTACACCAGCTACACGCCGTATCAGCCGGAAATCAGTCAGGGCACGCTCCAGGCGATCTTCGAGTACCAGACGCTCATCTGCCAGATCACCGGCATGGATGTTGCGAGCGCGGCACTCTACGACGGCTCGACTGCTCTGGCCGAAGCCGTGCTCATGGCCGAGCGGCTGACTGATCGCCGCCATGTCATCCTCGCCGCAACGGTTCACCCGGAATATCGGCAGGTGGTCCAGACGTACACCAAAACGCTGGGATTCGATCTGACGCTGGCCGACTATGATCGGGAAACCGGCTGCCTTGATCCCACGAGCGTTCGCCCGACACCGGACACGGCGGCCGTGGTGGTTCAATCGCCCAATTTCTTTGGAGGGATCGAGGATGTGGAGACCCTGGCCGAGCGGGCGCACGACGTGGGGGCTCTGTTGATCGTCGTCGTCACGGAACCGATCAGTCTGGGACTCCTTCGACCGCCCGGCTCCTGTGGAGCTGACATTGTTGTCGGCGAAGGTCAATCTTTCGGCGTGCCGCTCAGCTTCGGCGGTCCCTATCTCGGCCTACTGGCGACGCGAGAGAAATTCGTCCGCCAGATGCCGGGGCGGATCGTCGGGCAGGCCTTTGATCATCAAGGCCGTCGCGGTTTCGTGCTCACGCTCGCCACCCGCGAGCAGTTCATCCGTCGGGAGAAAGCCACCTCCAATATTTGCACGAGTCAGGAGCTGTGCGCTCTGATGGCGGCCATCTACCTGTGTACTCTGGGTCCGCAGGGCCTGCGCGAGGTCGCTTTCCAGAATCTTCAAAAAGCCGCCTATCTCTCCCGTCGGATCGCCCGTCTGCCCGGATTCAGCCTGCGCTTTCGTCACTCGTTTTTCAACGAATTCGTCGTCCGCACGAACCGACCGGTCAACCAGGTCCTGCGCCGTTTACAGCAGGAGAAGATCCTCGGGGGCCTGGCGCTCGGTCAGTTCTACCCCGAGCTTGGCGATTGCTTCCTCGTGTGCGTGACCGAAACCATTCCGCGCGAGGAACTCGATCGCTACGTTGCTGTCCTGGAACAGGAGACGTCTTCATCATGAGCAAGAGTCCGTCTCATGATGATGGATTGCTACGGCGCTCATACCTATGAGAAAGCCTGAGTATCATGTCACGCGAAGTGAATCGCTCATCTTCGAGCGGTCTCGACCGGGCCGTCGCGCCTACAGTTTGCCTCCTCTGGATGTCCCGGAAACGGCCCTGGAGCAGCTCATCGAGAAACGATTTCTCCGGAGCGGTCCCATCGAAGGGATGCCGGAGTTGAGCGAAGTGGATGTCGTTCGCCATTATACCCGATTGTCGCGCTGGAACTATGCGGTGGATCTCGGCCTCTATCCGCTGGGGTCCTGCACGATGAAATACAACCCCAAACTGAACGAAAAGGTGGCGCGATTCGACGGTTTCATCAATCATCACCCCTACACACCGGAGGAGCTGTCGCAAGGAAGCCTCCAGGTCATCAAATGGCTGGAAGAGTTACTCTGCGAAATCACCGGGATGAAGGCGGGAACGTTGATTCCGGCGGCCGGCGCTCATGGCGAACTGACCGGACTGATGCTCATCCGCGCCTGCCTTCAGTCTCGCGGTAATCCGCGAAAGAAGGTCCTCATCCCCGATTCCGCTCACGGAACGAATCCCGCCAGCGCCACCGTCTGCGGTTATGGCGTTCAGACCATCCGCTCGAATGAGCGCGGTCTGGTGGACGTCGAAGCCCTTCGCCGGGCAATGACTGACGAGGTCGCCGCTCTCATGCTCACCAATCCCAATACGCTCGGCCTCTTCGAAGAGGAGATCGAGGAGATCGTGCGCATCGTTCACGACGCCGGCGGACTCGTCTACATGGATGGAGCCAATTTTAATGCCTTCCTCGGCATCGCGCGTCCCGGAGATATGGGGATTGATGTCATCCACCTCAACCTGCACAAGACCTTCTCCACCCCTCATGGAGGCGGCGGACCGGGTGCGGGCCCGGTATTTGTTGGCGAGACGCTCGAACCCTTCCTCCCTGTTCCCCGTCTCGTTCGCACGACTGAGGGAACGGTGAGGCTGGATTTCGACAGGCCTCAGACCATCGGGCGCATTCGCGCCTTTTATGGGAATTTCGGCGTGCTCGTGCGCGCTCTCTGTTACATCCTGACTCTTGGAGCCGATGGTTTACGTGAAGTCGCCGAAGCCGCCGTCGTCAATGCCAACTACATCGCCCATCACTTGAAGGACACCTACGACATCCCCTATCCCGGCGGCATCATGCACGAGGTCATTTTCTCGGATAAGTGGCAGCGTCCTTATGGTGTGCGCAACGTGGATATTGCCAAGCGCCTCATTGATTATGGCTTTCATCCGCCGACGATGTCGTTTCCCCTCATTGTCCCGGGAGCGCTCATGGTGGAACCGACCGATACCGAGTGCCGCGAAGAGCTGGACCTCTTCATCGAAGCGATGAAGGCCATCGCCCGGGAATGTCGGGAGAATCCTGATCTCGTGCGTCATGCACCTCATACGACGCGCATCGGTCGGCTGGATGAAGTCACGGCAGCCCGCAAACCCGTGCTGCGCTGGCGACCGGCCGAGCCAACCTCCGGAGCCGAACAATCGCGGTAGGAGCATCGGCTCCCCCCGCCAGGCCAAACGTCCAGAGCCTTCACGCGTCCAACGCCGGGACAACACGCACGCCGGAGGCCGTGATCCGTCACTGCCTCATGTCATACTCCAGTAGATCATCCGACGGGGCCGAATTTTGATGATCAGGCTCTCGCCGAGATCCATCGCCTCGTATTGAGAATACTTCGAGCGCAGGAGCGCGATCGCTCGCCTGTGATCTTCCCCCGCCGTCACCACCTCCGCTTCTGCCGGAATGAGAACGTAGCACAAGCGACTCCAATCCTCCTCGTAGTGATCAATGAGGAGGCAGACCTGCGGATTCGCCCGGATATTTCTCACCCGCACAAGCTCATCGGGAGGAACGCGCTTGGGCTTTCGATCAACCACCGAGTAAAAGAACGTTCCATCGTAAGCGAAGCAGATGGGGACGACGTGGGGCCGACCGTCGGGACTTGCCGTCGCTAAGCGTGCGACGCGAGCCGAGCGCACGAGGGATTTCACGTCCATGCTCCTCCTCCTTTGAAAAAGACCAACAGATTTCTCCGGATTTTTCTCTCCGCGAGAATCGGTGCCATCCGCGGCTTCTTTCATCGCTATTGAGCACCGCCACGGGCCACATGGGGAAACGGCCCGCGAGACACTCTGAATGACGTGAGACTCTCCGCCAAGGGATGAAAGGTTCCAACGGATCAGTCATCGGTCGGTCCTTGTCATCCGTTTGGCAAATGCATTGTCATCCTTCGTGGCGTGCGCAAGCACATGGGCGATTCCCCAGAAAATGTGACTCAGGTTTTCCAGCCTGTGCATGGTCGCAGACTCGAAAGTTTACGCGACGGTGTGGCGAAAGACCATCTTCCCTCACCTGCAGGTGGATGCGCACTGTGTCCTGCTCCAGAGAGACGGCGGGATCTCCTCATCCAGATAGTTGACATGGCAGGCGCTTCTCGCGCAAGATACGTCGTCCTATGACTTACATCTTCGTTTCTCCCAGGACGGGTCGCATTCGAGTGGGGTGGCGAGTGACCATCTTTTTCCTCTTGCTCGCCATCGCCTTTGGCCTATTAGGATTCGCCGCCGGATTTGTCTTCATGGTCGTGAGCCGAACGCTTCCAACGGATGAGACGTTACGGGAGCAGCTCGGCACGCCAGGATATGAGCTTATCCTCTACGCCCTTCAGATTGCGGCGGCGGTGATGGCCTCGGCCATCTGTCTCCGCTGGCTGGATCGGCGTCGGCTGGGAAGTATCGGGTATCAACGACATCGCGGCTGGGGACGCGATCTCCTGCTGGGGATGGCCGTAGCGGCGGGGATGATCAGTCTCATAGTTGTGATTCAAGTTGTCTCCGGCACTCTTACTCTGCGGGTGAGCGAAGCCCTCACGACGCGTCTCAGTCACGGGGTCTGGTCGTATGCTCTCATTTTCCTCATCGCCGCTTGCTTTGAGGAGCTGGTCTTTCGGGGTTATCCGTTACAGACGCTCCTCCTGGATGTCCGCCCCGGCGTCGCCATCGCCGTCCCTTCAGTCATTTTTGGTCTGGCTCATCTGCTCAATCCGAGCTGGTCGTGGCTGGCGCTGATCAACACCATCATGGCGGGCGTGTGGCTTTCGGTGGGATATTACAAGACCCGCAGTCTGTGGTTTGTCACCGGCGCGCATTTCTCCTGGAACTTCACCATGGGAACCGTCTATGGGCTCAACGTGAGCGGCTTGCCGGACGCCGCGCGCGTGGCGCTTTTTACGGCCTCACATCAGGGACCGCAGTGGATTACCGGCGGCGACTACGGACCCGAAGGAGGAATCCTGGCCAGCATTATTCTTGTGGGGGCGACGATCTGGCTCTGGCGGGCGAACTGGCTCCGCCCGGCACCGGAATCGCTGGAGGGTCTCACTCCGGCGTCACCTGCATCCGCCATGCCCGTGACCGAGGAAAAGAACAACACCTGAGACCGTGAGAAGGTCATCCTCGGGGCCGACTGAATATTGCGAATCGTTCGCAGGGCTATTGGCTCTTTTAGAGATGAGGAGGTGAAGCTTATGACATGCCAGGACCTTTTCGCTCGCCTATCGGAATACATTGACGGAGAGCTTCCCGGAGGACTCTGCGATCAAATCGAAACGCATCTGTCGGACTGCCCACAATGCCGCGTGTTTGTTCACACATTGCGACAGACGGTGGAGATCTGTCGGCAACTCCCCTCTCGCCCTCTACCCGAAGCCCTGCGCCAAGACCTCAAACGAATGCTTCAGGCCGAACTGCGCAAGCGAGTCCGCCGATCGCGCGGATAACACTGCTTTAAGTCCCCCGGAACTGACACTATCAGCCTTTTTCCCGGCACCTTCGCTGCTGCACCCCCCACCGGCCCGAGCAAAATTTTCTGAATCCTTTCCGCGCCCTCTGGATCAAACAGAGGTGAAAGAACCACACAAAGGAGGTGACCGATTATGACACTTGAGCGATATTTGCGGTTGATTGCAGGAAGTTTCGTCCTTGCCAGCCTGCTTCTGGGCTACTATGTTAATCCCGCCTGGTTCCTCTTCACGGGCTTTGTCGCGTTGAACCTGATCCAATCGGCGTTCACGAACTGGTGCCCGATGATGACCTTCTTGCGACGGCTCGGCGTGAAATCGGAAAGCGGCAACATGATCTCCGACCGAGTGTGAGGTAACATGGCGTCTTTCGCGCCGCTCTAGAGCCTGACGCCGGGGCGTCACGCCCTATCCTGGAGGGTGGACAATGGCAGAAGAACACACATTTTCACTCGAAATGGAGCGAATCCAGGATTTCGAGTTTCACGTTCGGTTTGACTGGGACCACCTGGAGCCGCTCACGGTAGATGAACCCGAGCCCATCGGTAAAAGGAAAGGTCCGAATGCCGCTCGCTTGCTGGGAGCGGCCGTGGGAAATTGCCTGAGCGCCAGTTTATTGTTCTGCTTGCAAAAAGCTCGCCTGGATGTAAAAAGTCTGAAGACCACCGTGACCGGCTTTTTGCAAAGAAACGAACGGGGTCGGTGGCGCGTCGTGCGGCTGGATGTGTCAATCGTCGTTGACGTTCCCGGCCAAGAGCCTCAGCGCACCGGCCGATGCCTGGACATCTTTGAAGACTACTGCGTCGTCACGGCGAGCGTGAGAAAAGGAATCGAGGTTAACGTGCTCGTCCGTGATCCCCAAGGCAACATCCTGTTACAACAGGGGACTCCGGGCACGCAATTGCCGGGCGACGCACCGTGAGAACCCGTCTTTCCGTTCATCGGTAAGGAGGCAGGGACGATGAGAAATTTTTCCTCGCTGCTCAAAATAGCCGCCCTTATCACCGTTATTGTTGCCTCCGGCGGGGGCATTCCGTTGCAGTCCAGTGCACAACCGGGTCAGGAGAGCCGGATCGAAGCGGCACTCCAGCAGGCGCGGCGGATAGCCGATGAGCTGGCCGAGACGGTTCGCGGCCTTCTCTTCAAGGAACTGGAGAAAGGCGGATATGCCAGTGCCGTGCGCGTCTGCTCGGAAGTCGCACAAGACATCCCGCGCGAATTTACCGCCCGCACCGGGCATTATGTTCGCCGCGTGAGCCTCGGCTATCGCAATCCCAAAGATATTCCCGACGACTATGAGCGGCAGAAGCTCGAAGAATTCGACCGCCTCAATCGAGAGAAGAAGCTGGCGAATGAGTACTTTGAGGTCGTCCGAGAAGGCCAGCGCGACTATCTCCGGTACATGAGGCCGCTCATTGCCGGGCCGATGTGCATCACCTGTCACGGCGAGAAGGCGAACATCCCGCCGGAGGTGAAAGCGATTTTGGCCGAGAAATACCCCGACGACCGAGCAACAGGCTATCACACGGGCGACGTGCGCGGAGCCATCAGCGTGAAGATCGCCTTGCCGACGGATAAGCGATGATGAGGACGGCCCTCGCATCAATGAACAGGGCGCCTTCCCCGCCCGCGCTTTTCTCGCGGTGATTGGGGGTGTGCGTTTCAGCTTGGGGTTGAGCGCGCCGCATAGTTTCCTGGCGCTCTCGCGCTTGCGGGATGAAGTCCTGCACAATCGCGGCACGACATCGCCGCTCGAAATTGATGCGCAGGTGCGCGCCCCCCTGGTCGGCGCAGCCATCTCGTTGGCCGATCGCCGGGAGGCGGCGCCCGGCGTACCATAACGCCCTCGATCAGGCTATAATGCGTTAGCCAACAGAGGGTAGCATGGCGCGTGGACCCAAAGACGTGCGGCGGTTGATTATTCAACTGGCGACCAAACGGCAGAATCCCGGAACAGGCACCAGTTCGGAGCTGCTCCGACGGAGAACCGCTATGATCATATGGCCAGATTTGAAATACATTCTTGGGGACATTCGCTGGGCCACAGTGGGAGAAGTCGCCACTCGACACTACATGCCGGAACGTGCGACGGTGGATTTTAGATATCCTCATAGCGGCGGAAGACGCACCTGCGGCCAGGGAGCGGCCCCAACGCGCTGGCTATCAATATCTCCAGGAACTGACGGGGGGAGGCTCCGCGTGGCGATCACCCGAAGGTGTCGAAGTGGACGTCCTGGAGTCGAGCGAACCGTGGGTGACACAAGCCCTGGCTGAAGCGCAGCAGAACCTCGATCTCCAGGGCTTGCCCATATTACCCCTGCCCTATTTCGTCTTGATGAAGTTGCGATCAAGTCGAGTTCGAGATGTGGCCGATCTCGCCCAAATGCTCGGCCAGGCCGGAGAGGATCAACTCGCCGAAGTTCGGCGCGTAGTGGAAGCTTTCGAGCCCGACGCGCTGGAAGACCTTGAGAGCCTCATCATGCTGGGGCGGATGGAGACCGAGGAGCCGAAATAGTAACCTCCACCTCCAGAGCCCGGTCCGAAACGGCCTCCGGCAAGCATGGCGAAGAAGCTTCGCCAGAAGCCGATGATCACGACACCTGACATCGTCAGCGACACTGCCGTCAGGAAGGTATTTGAAAGCGCCTCTCGATCAGAGTCGTCGGCCGTGTGTCGGTCCCTCTGAAATCAGTCTGAAATCAGCCGCACGGTTCACCCGACTGCGCTCGGTCAGCGGCGAGCATGAGCGTGCGGCGGCTCGAGTCCGAACCTTTGCTGCCGAACTCGCTCGAGTCCCCGAATCTGCTGTGCGTTGCATTCGTCGCATCCGCCCGATGCGGCGTCGGCGGCGTTACCCCGCTATCGCGGCTCACTCAAAAAAATCAACGAGCAACCGGGTGTACTCCTGCGCGCGATTGAGATAAGGAAAATGCCCAGCGCCAGAGAAGATTCGCACAGCCGCGCCCGGATAGGCAGCTTTCAATTGCTCGCGCAGCCCCAACTCCACCAAAGGATCATTGTCCGACTCGATGATCATCACAGGCATCTTCGGAGTGGGCGCCGTAAACTTCTCAATAACACAATAGTAGCGCCCAACCAGTTGCGCCTTGCTCACTCGCCCGTAGCCAATCTCCCTTAGAAAGGCCAGGGTCAACTCGTCATTACCAGATGCGGGATAAATGGTTTTCTTGAAGCTATCTCGAAACACAAAAAGCACCAGCCATTCGGGCAGATAAGGCAGGATCCTACCTAATGTGCGGTTCTTTTCCGCAATCACGTCATTCGGCGGGAAAGTGTTTGATAAAACAGCACGCCGGATTCTCTCCGGATGCCTGGCTATGAGATATTGCGCGAAGTATCCGCCAAGCGAGGTGCCAACAACATTGAACTCCGCCACACCTTCCCTCTCCAGGATAGCCAAAATGCCCGCCTCTAATTCCTCCAGGCTCCATACAGGAGGATAGGTGACCGAGATGATGCGATATCGCCCCTTGAGCGCTTCTATCTGCTGCCACCAGATGTCATAAGCCCCCGTCATGCCGTGCAAAAAGAGGATCGTTTCCTGGCCCCCTCCTGTGGCGATGTATTCCCAGGCCGCACCTCCAACTTGAAGCCACTGCGGCGGATGTGCCTGGCGAAAAGTTCGGAGCGAGGTAACGATGGCAGGATTGACTCTAGCGTACAACTCATCAAATGGAGGTCTGGGCACTGGCCAGATGTAAACAGCGCTCAGCCCCGCCGCCATGAGCACCGGAATAATCCACTTCAGCCTTGAACGCATTGACTTTCTCCCCGACCCTTTCGCCTAACGGCTCGTGCTTCAGCCGCGACACCGAAGGCGGCACCGACTGGAGCGGTGGGTCATGCTGCCTGCTCCCGCAAACACTGCTCCCTTAGTTCGGTTAACGCACTGCATGTCTGCGCAGTGCTTATACGGGTGTTGGGTTTCAACCTGAAACGCGAACACACCGGAATGGTGAAGTGCTCCCCTATCCCTTTCCGATGAATGGCAAGATGAATCCCGTCTGAGCCGCGTAGTTCTCCCACTCGCTCCCAAACTTGCGAGCCAGGGCCTTCTCTTCCAGCTTCGCCCGATAGATTTCGCTGGGAAGAAACACGACAAATACACCGATTAGCCCCGGCTAGCTCCTGAGAGCAACAACAAGTGCCACAAGAGCAATCGTCATGCCAAGATATACCGGATGGGGAACAAAACGATAGGGCCCATCCCGCACCAGCACATCCAACCTCAGTTCTACTTCGCCCAGAAATGCACCTTTGATATGCACGGCGGCCCAAACGACCAGGATCATTCCCACGTACACGATAATCAATCCTGCAAGCTTCGCCACTCTTGTGGGAATTGGCAAACGCAATTCCTCCTAAGAAACTTATGAGAACGCCCCCCTGACCATGTGCGGTCGGGATTAAGCGCGAAACGCGTTCGATCCCTATACGGTCGTGTCTGAGGGGGCGAAACCGCGAAGTACGACATGCACTCCTCCACCCATTATTAGGCCCATAAGCCAAAAATTCAGGCCTCCTAGAAGGCGCACCATCACAGCCCACATTATAAATACTCCCAAGCTGGATAAAACCAATGCGTAGACAGCCGCCATTTATCAGAATCGGTCGTAGGTAGTGGCGGCCCATTTCCATAACCACGAAACCTATCCCCATGCCGATACCAAACTGAATCTTTGGACCGAAGACACTAGGGAAGAATCTGAGCTCCGGAGTACTGGATTTGATAGCCATGAAGATGGAAAACCCAAACACTGGAAGCAAGGCGCCGATCGTGCGGCGAATAGCTCCATCCAAACGCTTAGCTTGCAAGATTACAATTGAGAAGAAGGGATATCAAGATGACCACAGCGACGATCACGCCAGGGTAAAGATACTTGACAAAGAATGAAGACAACCATACTTCGATATCCTGCCTAGTCATCGCCCCCCTTCGGTTTGCTCAGCGCTCATTCATTTGCGAAGCGAATCTTGCGCTTTACTCGGCTGAATGCAGTGCCAGCTAACAGGAATCTAGACTGCCAAGATGAAACCGGCAAAGACTGCCATTTTGGCAGTCTAAACCGAACCTCGTTTCATTCTGGAACGCAACTGTATGTTGTTGCCAAAAAGCATGTAATATCCCTGAACATGAGAATCTCTCCGTCAAGTTAGACTGCAGATTCTGCAGCCTAAACTCATCCCCCAAAACACTGCATCGCTTCTCAGAGGTATCAGCCAGGCTTCGTACACGCTATCCTCCCGCTTGGTTCAAAACATGTGTGTAATCCCTCCGGTGCTGACATCCTTATGGCTAAGTAACTCCTGAATCCTCCGTCGTACTAGCGCGTCGCAAACGAACGCCAGAACATCCGGAAGTTGAGATGTCGTGCTCGGAACCGCTAGTGCATCGGATCTAGCAGCCTCAGTTTCGGCGAACTTGTGGACGAAGCTGGACTTCCCACGCACCATAACAAACGGTTCAGGAATACCACGTGAGACCGCCCCTCCGACCGTCAAATCCTCCATGGAATTCCCCCTCACCACACCTATTTGGTGAGTACTTGGTTCTTCGCAGGACGACATTCTTTGAGCACGCTCCAGAAAGTCAAGCGGGAATTTTTCACCCCCGAAAAGCCGATGCCCTGCTGTGGCAGGGAGTGTAAGCCTGTGGATTGAAGCTCTCCGGCTGCGCCCTTGAAGTGACGGCTATTAGCGTGAGGTCACCACATTCACCGGGGTCGTCCGGTACGTGATCGTGCCAACGCCCAATTGGCCATATCCATCCCAGCCCCAGCATTTGACCCCACCGCCCTCGGTCAAAGCGTAGGTGTGATTCCCACCTGCCGCAATGGCCACGACGCCGCTCCCCAGCCCAACCACGTCCACTGGCACGTTGCTGCTCGTCCTCGTCCCATCGCCCAGTTGACCAGCCCAGTTATTGCCCCAGCATTTGACTCCACCGCCCGTGGTCAGAGCACAGGTGTGATTCCCAGCAGCGATGGCCCTTACGCCACTCCCCAGCCCAAGTACATCCACGGGTGCGCTACGGTCCGTCGTCGTCCCATCACCCAGTTGACCACCCCAGT
>DATLZR010000078.1 GCA_035573895.1 Blastocatellia bacterium
AACTCGACACAGCAGTATGTCTATGGCGTGTGGATTGACGAGCCACTCACTCTCGACAAAGACGTGAATGATGACGGCGCCATAGACCAAACTCTCTTCTACCACCAAGACGCCAAGACTTACGTCGCGGCGTTAACGGACACGACAAGCGGCGTAACGGATCGCGTGACCTATGATGCCTACGGTACACCGAGCCTGATGCAAGCCTCCGCAGACAACCCGTATCTTTTTACCGCTCGCCGCTTCGATCCCGAAGCGGGGGTATATTGGTTTAGGAACCGCTACCACGCTCCTCGCATGGGCCGATTTGTGCAGAGGGATCTCGTTCGGCTGTGGTGGGATTCCAGCCTAGGGTGGGGCTCGAACTTGGGTAATGCCTATGCTTATGCGTTAAACTCGCCTCTGGACGCCACTGATCCTTTGGGCCGTTTTACGATCCTTTGGCAGCAGCCATCTACAGGGTTCCCTTGGGAGTGGTTGCTAGAGATTATAAGCTTTTCATATCCTTGTGGCATGGACTTTAATACTTTCGGGCAAGCCAAGGAAAACCCCTTCGCACCGCTGCTGAACCCGGATGAGGAAGGTGTGATCAATGAGTGGCACAGGAATCAACAATTGCGAGATAGGTTGTGGAAGCGGGCTTGGGAGAATGCGCTGAAGAAGGCATATGAATGGTGTGAATTTATATCTAAATACGAAGGTCGGAAGTGCCCGTACCCAGAGTGGGTCAAGACACTCGCAGCCGAGGCCAGTACCTATCCAGAGTATAAGGAAGTAGAAGAGCCGTATACGCATGTGGTCAAAGAGAAAGGGGAAATGATAGGTATTGTCTATACGGGATACAGAAAGGTTAAAAAATTCTCTCATTGGGCAATTCGTGTAGTTAGAATAGAGAAATGGAGGTGCGTTTGTGTAGAACGACATAAAAAGCCTAATGATCCATAAGGAGAGCCTCGTTAAAGTTGAACAGAATCACTATCTGGGCGCTGATCTCTCGGAAAACCAGGGGTCAGACATGCATAAATGCGTAACGCAACTTGCGCCTGATGGTTCAGGTACACCCCAGCAGACGCCTGAGTCGCTGAGGCATAGGGAATGAACGGTAGATAAACACACAAGGAGAGCTATGATGATGTTACCCAGAATTACCACATGGACGCTGATCTCTGGCGCGATGATTGTGACCGGGCTATCTTGGCGCTACGCTGGGGCAGCCTGCGGCCACCCAAGCACCCCAGGCAGCCTGGCAGGTGATTGGCGCGGCGGTGCAGGAGTTCGAGTCCAACGGCCTCTCGCGCCTGACTCGCTCAAAGGTTAAGCCTTCAGCAGACAGCTTTCAGCTTCTGAATGATCGTTAACACGTGTTCACAATCGCACGAGGGTACAAAACGCCTAATCGCCGCTCCGATGGAACGGGTCACGAGCACACAAGCAAGCGTTCATCTGCGCTGGGCAGACTTTGAGGGCGTTGCCCCGACGTTGACAACCAGCCCTCCTCCCTCCACAATCTTTGTGGAAACTTTACATAAAGCTGAGGTGGAGAGACTATGGCCACGAAAGTCATTAACATCTCCTTACCCGAGGGGCTGCTTCAGGAGGTGGATCGGCTCGCGCGTGTGGAGAAGCGGACCCGCAGCGAACTCTTCCGCGAGGCCGTCCGGCGCTACCTCGAAGCCAAAGGGCAGACGCTGTCGTGGAGCACCTCGGACCGGCGCGGCTTCATGGCCTTGGCCGACTCGGCCTTACGCCGGATCTGGGAGAATGAGAAGGATGCGGTTTACGATGACTGGAGGCCGGGGCGGTATGCCAAGACCAAGTCATAAGTTTCAACGGGGCGACGTGGTGTTGGTGCCTTTCCCATACGCCGACTTGACGACGACCAAGCAGCGCCCGGCCGTGGTGATCAGCGGCGCCACCTACCATCAGACGGAGCCCGATATTATCCTCGCGGCGATCACTGGACAGATTCCACAGCACCCGGCGCCGACCGACTACCCCTTGCAGGATTGGCAGCAAGCCGGCTTGCTGATGCCCTCGTTGGTCAAGTCGTTCTTGGTGACGATAGAACCCGCGCTGGTGCGTCACCAGTTGGGGCGTCTGACGGCGCGCGATCTGCGGGAGGTTAAAAAGAGGCTGAGGCTGGCGCTAGAGATTTAGCCCCTCTCACAGCCATTGACAACATCCGGGACGGCGCCCTCACCGCCGCCGCAACACTTATAAGCCAGGGGTCAGACATGCATGGATGCGTAACGCCAGTTGCGCTTGATGGTTCAGGTATATCCCAGCAGACGCCTGAGTCGCTGAGGCATGGGGAATGAACGATAAATAAGTATACAAGGAGAGATGCGATGACGTCGAACAAAATCACCATCTGGGCGCTGATCTCTCGTGTGAGGATTGTGACCGGGCTATCTTGGATCGGCTACGCTAGGGGAGCCTGCGGCCACCCAAGCACCTCAGGCACTTTGGCAAGTGATCAGCATGGGGGTACGGGAGTTGGGGTGCGACGGGCTCTCGCGCCTGACTCGCTCAAAGGTTAAGCCCTCAGCAGACAGCTTTCAGCTTCTGAATGATCGTTAACACGTGTTCACAATTGCACGAGGGCACAACCGCCTTATCGCCGCTCTGAGGGAACGGGTCATGAGGGCACAGGTTCACATCCGTCTGCGCCGGGCGGACTTTGAAAGCGTGGCAGGCTTTTGCCCGCTGTTTGCCTGCACGTTATAGTGCGTTAAGCAGGTGATTTGCGCATGAGAGCAGACAAGAATAGCTTTCAGCAGTGGAAGCGGTGCAGCGCCTTTCCCTAAAGCAGCGACGGCAACTGATGGAGCACTTGTCACAACAGCCGGAGGCCGAGGCGTCGGTCAAGCCGCTGACGCTTCTGGGCACGTGGGCCGGGGTGTCACTCAGCGTCGAGGAGATCAATGAAGCCCGACGGGAATGTTGGGCCGGCCTGGGAGAGGAGGGGTGAAACGCTACGTCACAGACGCCCATCCGCTCGAGCCGCTTTCACGGAAGCGGATGCCGGGCAAGCGCTCATCCTTATTCCGCCGATCGTGGCCGTCGAAATGATTTATCTCGGTGAGAAAGGATGCATTCCAGCACATCATTATGGATGATCTGCTCGCCAAAGTGACCCAGCCCAGCCTCAGCTATCGCTTGGGGGAACTGGATGCTGCTGTCCTTGCGGCGCTTCGGCAAATTCCTCGACAGCTCATCCGGAGATGCCTGATGGGATCATCGCGGCCACGGCCAAAGCGCTCGGTGCAGCGTTAATTACTCGCAAGGACGTCATCACGGCCTCAGGCCTAGTTTCCGTCATCTGGTAGCTCGGTCCGCAAAGGCCTTTCGCGTTCTGGGTGGGCGGGTCACCGAGCGCACAGACTCGCGGCGGTCTGCGCCGGGCGGGCTTAGAGGGCCTTGCAGGCACGAGGCGTGGAAGCTGTCAGCTTTCAGCTTGGAGCTGAGGGCTGACGCCTAGCACTTCCCAGGTGGATTCGGCCAACCCGTTCTGTAATTATTGACAGCGGAGGCCCTAATACCGATTGCCTTTTGGAAAACCCTCATGAATTGCGGATAACCGGTTACAGGATCAAAACTTGTAAATCCGAAATCCGCCCGTCCACAAGCCGCAATTGGTATTGCTTATCGCTAATGCGGCCCCAAATACAATGTGAAGCTGATGTGAGCGACTGAGGGGATGAGCATTACGCATCTCTACCCCCTTCTTGCCATGTTTGCCGTAGAAGCTCAGCCCATGTCCGGCGACGCGGCCCTTGTCTTTAGGCGGCGAGAGTTTCATACGGATGCCCCACGCCTCAGTCGCTCCGGCTTGGCGGTCCCACCATGACGGAACGAGCATGCCGAATCCGCACTGCTCCAGCAGCGGAACCACCTCTCGCAAGAACGAATAAGCTTCCTGCGTGTTCAGCTCGCAGGATTCAGGCCGGGCTGACTTCAAGCTCTGATTGAGTGGCGCAAAAAACCGCGACGCACGACTCAAATCGGCCAGCAAGCGCTCCTGAGTATTTTCAAAGCGCCTGGTGAGAAACTTCATCTGGCGAGCTGACGACGTCCAGACCTTGTCAGCAGGAATGAGAAGACTCGGATCATCAGCGGTCTGAAGGAAGAACCTCAAAGCCCACTGGCGCCCCTTGGGCACGAACAGGCCAGAGTTGTTCGAACCATCAGGGGGCGGCTTAAGTCGGAAGCATGTTCGGAACGGCGTGGGGCCTGGCGGCACGCGCTACGGCTCGCTCCAGCGCTTCCAGTCTTTTTCCAGCAGCTGGAGTCGCGCTTCCGTACCGTCAAGGATCGAGTCGCTTGAGAATAACGCTGGCAACCAACCCGATTCGGTATCATAGCGGTGACAGGCGAGCCTGTCTCGAACCGCCGCATCGGTGATGGAGGCGAAGAAATGCAGGAGACGAACTCGCAGCTCCGGTCGTTCAATGGAGTTCGATCCGTTTGGGACGATGCACCGGTAGACCTCTGGTATTGCTTGAGCCAGCGCCGTGAGTGACTTTTGATCTTCAGCACGATCAAGTACCGGCTGCCACACGGCATGACATCGGTTCGTGGCGTCTTGGGCGAAGCCAGGGAGCGAATCGGTGCTGCGTCAATATCTCCAGCACCAGATCCACTGCCTCCAGCAGAAGCGAGGTCGGTGGAGTGCTCGAGTTCATCGCATAGAACAGGCATTTGCAAAACGTCGGTGACACTCAATCTGAGACCTTCTACTTCCCAGGGGCGAAGTTCGGGGTGGGGCATCAGGAATCGCCGTCTCGCGCAGCCACCCTAGCGAAGGCCAGGGCTCATCTGGAGTGCTCGGCAGCAGAACGGTGTACCGTGCCGGCTGTCTCGACGACATGCGACCGCGCAACCCCGACACGAGGTTGATCAGTTCGTCGGACGAGATATGAAAAGGGTGGGAGGGAATCTCCTTCTTGCGCGTTGTCTTTCGCTGCTTCCTCCGCTTGCTAGCATCTCCTGCCGATAGGCGTCGTCCATCATTTTCCGACGTCTCACCCCAGAGAAAGAAAGTGCCCTGTGGGGGGAACAAGATTCAATGAACCATACGCCACAAAAAACGATCATTTCCTCTCTTCCATCAACGACTTTCTACCGTTTGGCTTCGATAACACAAGGCCAGGACCCCGCCTGTCAAAACTTCGTCAGGTAATTCCGAAAGACACAGAAATTCCTCAAAAAATAAAAATCCAGGCTAGGCTGGCTGAACCGATAAAATTCCTCGATGTTGATTTCGGGACTCTGCTCTTTTTGCTCTCGATTATGCGGGCTAGTTTTACCGAAATCCCTATGTCATTCTCGTGGCCTTCCCCTTTTCTTCACCCTTGAGAATTCTTCGGACAACTGCCTTTATGTTGACACGGCAAGGGAGCATAGTAGAATTTCGACTTGTTTTCGCACAGAGGAGGTTGATGCGGAGGTGATGAGATCGCTATGGTATTTGGTTTCATGCTCCGTGTGCTTCTGGTCGGGCAGGTTGATCTGGATGTTCCCGAACCGATTCCCGAAATTGTCCGTCGCGTCCTCGGTCTGGACCGAGGCGAACCCAACGTCAGCTATCTCTATCGTCTCGACGCCTTCGACCTGATCGTCATCGGGACTTATTTTGGCATCTTAGCCATCCTTTCCATCTACGGGTTCTATCGTTTCCGGCTGGTTTATCTCTTCCTGCGGTATCGCCATCAGAAGCCACGGCCCGTGCGCCAGTTCTCTGACACCGAGCTGCCGACGGTGACGGTTCAGCTCCCTCTGTTCAACGAGATGTATGTCGTGGAGCGATTGCTCAAAGCGGTGACCTCGCTCGATTATCCCCGCGACCGGCTGGAGATCCAGGTTCTGGATGACTCCACCGATGAGACGGCAGCGATCGCCCGGCGGGAAGTCGAGAAGTATCAGCGCGAAGGTTTCGCCATCTCCTATCTTCACCGGGACGACCGACGCGGGTTCAAAGCAGGCGCGCTGGCCGAGGGGCTGACCCGTGCGCGGGGTGAGTTCATCCTCATCTTCGATGCCGATTTCATTCCCCGCCCCGATTGCCTTCGGAAGGTGATTCACTACTTCACCGACCCTCAGGTGGGAATGGTTCAGATGCGATGGAGTTATGTCAACGCCAACTATAATTTGTTGACCCGGATTCAACAGATCATGCTCGACGGCCACTTCGTTGTGGAGCAAACGGCGCGGAGCCGATCCGGAGCGCTCTTCAACTTTAACGGTACGGCTGGAATGTGGCGGCGGCAGGCGCTCGAATGGAGCGGCGGTTGGCACACGGATACGTTGGCTGAGGATACGGATCTGAGCTATCGGGCTCAGCTCCTGGGGTGGAAGTGCATCTATCTCCTGGACGAGGATGTTCCATCGGAATTGCCCGTTGACATTAACTCCTTCAAAGTCCAGCAACGCCGCTGGGCCAAAGGCGTGTTCCAGGTGGGATTGAAACTGATCCCGCGCATTTTCCGAAGCGATCTCCCGCGCACGACGAAGATGGAACTTTTCTTCCGCTTCACCAACAACGCCAATGCGCCACTGGTCATCCTGCTCAGCTTGCTTCATTATCCGGTGTTACTGGCACGGTTCAATCAGGGGTGGTTCCAGCTCCTGCTCCTGGATGTTCCGGTTTTGCTGTTCGCCACCGTGTCGGTGATGGTCTATTACGGAACGGCTCTGTGGTATCTGTACCCCGACTGGAAACGGCAGTTGAAGTACTTGCCACTGGTCATGGCGGTAGGGATCGGGTTGGCTCTCAATAATGCGCTCGCCATCGTCGAGGCGGTGCTGGGCGTGCGCTCAGCATTTGCTCGAACGCCAAAGTTTCGCATCGAATCGCGACGAGATCAGTGGCGCGACAAGAAGTACACCTTCGGTCACGATCTCATGCCGGTGTTCGAATTGATGCTGGCAGTTTATTTTGTCTTCGTCGTCTCCTATGCCCTGCACATCCGGATTTATGGGACGATTCCGTTCCTCTTCCTCTTTCTTATCGGCTATGGGATGACGGGACTTATCTCGGTCACGCATGGTCGAGTGGCGAGGCGATCCCGATGAACGCCTACCGTCGTGCCATGCCCTGCGGGGGAGGGTCATGAGAGAACGCTTTCGTGCAATTTTTTTCTTCCTGCTGCTTTATGTCGTTGCAGGTTATGGACTCTTGCTGTCGGGTCCCGGCTCATCGGCACCGCTCAGGTCGGCGCCATCGGAGCAGGCGCAGCATCTCGCGGGTCAGCCGCTCGGGGACTATCGTGCACGGCGCGAGCGGTTGATGGAGATGGCCAAAGACGGCATCGTTGTCCTCTCCGGAGCGGTCGAAGAGGAATTCGGTGAGGTAGAGAGGTTCCGTCAGCGAAATTATTTCCTCTATCTCACGGGAGTTGACGTTCCCAGGGCGTTGCTCATCCTGGCAGCCATGGAATCAAACGGGCCGCGAGAGATTCTCTTTCTCCCGCCACGAAATCCTGCGCGTGAACGCTGGACCGGACCGAAGATCGGACCCGGAGATATAGCCGAGCGAACGTTCGGCGTTCAGCGGGCGTTGTCAACAACCGAATTCGAGGCTGAGTTGAAGCGGCTGGCCGAGAAGACGCGCATTCTCTACACGGTCGTTCCTCGTGGCCCTCGCGCCCGCTTCCGGTCGGAGCAGGAATTCATCGAACGGCTGCGCCAGATCGTTCCCGAGGCTGATGTCCGTGATGTCACACCCCTCATTGATGAGATGCGACGGGTCAAGTCGCCTGCGGAGATCGCCTTGCTGAAGGAGGCCGTTCGCATCACCGGCGAAGCGCATGCTGATGTGATGGCCGCTCTTCGTCCGGGACTTTACGAATATCACCTGGAGGCTCTCGTCATGGCGGCGTTTTTGCGTAACGGGGCCATGCGCGCGGGATTTCCCTCCATCATCGGGTCAGGGCCGAATTCGACCATCCTTCATTATATGGAAAACAGCCGACAGATCGGCGAGAACGAACTGGTCGTCGTTGACATCGGAGCCGAGTACAAATACTACACGGCTGATATCACGCGAACTCTCCCGTCGAGCGGTCGGTTCACCGAACGCCAGCGTCAAATTTATGAGCTGGTGCTGGGCGCGCAAAAAGCCGCGGAAGCCGCTTTTCGGGTCGGGCGCACGACCATACGGGATCTGCACCGAGCGGCTATTGAGTTCATGCGGGCGAGTCCGCTTCGGTCGAGCGACGGCCAGACCCTCGATCGGTTTTTTATTCACGGGTTGGGGCATTATCTCGGCATGGATGTGCACGATGTCGGGGATTATTCAAAACCGCTCACGCCGGGAGTGGTCTTTACCATCGAACCTGGGATTTATCTCCCCGCCGAAAATCTCGGCGTGCGAATCGAAGACGATTACCTGGTGACCGAAACAGGACTAGTCAAGCTATCGGCACATATTCCCAGCTCTCCGGATGAAATCGAGAAGCTCATCGGGAGGAATAGACCGATGCCACGATGAGGTGATGGGTAGTGTGCCTTCGCCTCGGTGCGATGAGCGTTAAGTCTCCAATTCATCCCGGTGAGGATTTCCGGGGAGGAGATTATCATTGTCGGCAGCCCCTTAGCGTTTCCGCGAGTCGAGGGCAGTTGGTGCTCTACTGCGGGGGCGATAAGAACTGCCGACCGATGGCGTGGGGGCACACATGCTATAATTGGTGACTGGATTATGAATCCACAGACGTTCGTCGCTCTGGATTATGAGGAGCTGAAGGAACTTCTGGCGGGGCGAACACAAACGCCGCTCGGTCGGGCGCGAGCGTTGTCTTTGCACCCCTCAACTGACGCGGAGGAGATTCGTCGTGCCCTCAAACTGGTGTCGGATTGCGTCCGCTACTTTGAACATCACAGCCCGTTTGGATTGAGTGGGCTGGCGGATCCGAGCGAGAGTTTGCGCCTTCTTCAGGTCGAGGGGGCTCGACTGGATCCGCGCCAGATTCTCGAACTCATCCATCTGATCGAGGCCGGCCAGACGCTTCGTGCCTCTCTTCAGGGCTTGAGGAACGAATATCCTCATCTGGCTCTTCTTGTCGGAGAAATTCCCGATCTCCGGCCACTTTTGAGGGCGCTGCGGGGCAAGATACTGCCGTCGGGAGAGATTGACGATCATGCCAGCCCGACGTTGGCTGAGATTCGTCGCGAGATTCACCATCTGCGAGGACGCATTTACCGGCAGTTAGAACACATCATGCGCCAGTCGCCCGAAGGCATGGTGCAGGATGAGATCGTCACCTTACGCAACGAGCGATACGTCATTCCCATTCGTGCGACCCACCGAGGTCAGATTCCCGGCGTGGTTCACGCCGTATCGTCCTCGGGAGCGACGGTGTTCGTCGAGCCGCTGGCGACGATTGACCTCAATAACGAGCTGGTGCGTCTGCTGGAGCTGGAGCAGGTCGAAATTTCCCGAATCCTCCTGGAGATGAGCGATCGGCTGCGCGTTGAATTGCCGCAGGTGCAACGACTCGTCCATCTTCTCGGCGAGATTGACCTCATCGCGGCAAAGGCGCGACTGTCGCGGGAGTTCGGAGGAGTTGAACCCACGATGGTCACCGAGGGCGAGCGCATTTCGCTCACCGATGTGCGCCACCTGTTGCTCGATCATCTGCTCAGGCAACGTGGGGAACGCGCCGTTCCCATCTCGGTCGAGCTTGACGCTGCATCGCGCGTCCTCATCATCAGCGGACCGAATGCCGGAGGCAAGACCGTTGCCCTGAAGACGATTGGTCTGACCTGTCTCATGGCGCAATCGGGACTCCACGTGCCCGCGACGCAGGCGACGCTTTCGGTCTTCACACACGTCCTCGCTGACATCGGCGATCAGCAATCAATTGTGGCCAACCTTTCCACCTTCACGGCGCATATTAAGAGTGTGAAAGAGATGGCGGAAATGCTGGAGCTGCCGGCTCTCGTGCTCCTGGACGAAGTGGGCACGGGAACCGATCCCGAGGAAGGGGCAGCGCTGGCCATCGCCATTGTGGATTATTTCCGTCGGCGAGGAGCCCTGGTCGTGGCGGCCACGCACTATCCCCAACTGAAGATGTATGCCTCGCTCACGCCCGGCGTCGTCAATGCTGCCGTCGAATTCGATGAGGTTCGGCTCCGGCCAACGTATCGGTTGATCATGGGAATTCCCGGAACGTCGAACGGTCTGGACATTGCCCGACGCATCGGCTTGCCCGATGAGATGATCGCCTCGGCGCGAGAACATCTGAAGGGCACGACCGAGGAGATCAACCGCTACCTTCAGCATCTGAAGGCCGAGTACGAACGTCAGCAGGCTCTGCGGACCGCCCTGGAGCAGGAGCGCGACGCGGTGGCCGAACGCTACGCCCGGCTCGATGAG
The DNA here is from genome assembly GCA_035573895.1 of Blastocatellia bacterium. Taxonomy (NCBI): domain Bacteria; kingdom Pseudomonadati; phylum Acidobacteriota; class Blastocatellia; species Blastocatellia bacterium. The sequence goes on from DATLZR010000078.1 coordinate 10,376, forward strand.
GAATTCCGGCGCCGCGAGCTAGACCGGCAGAAGGAAATCCAGACTCACATCGAGCGATTGACCCAGATGGCTTCGGAGCAGATTCGGCAGGCTCTTGCCCAGCTCACCGAGAGACATCCCGCCGGAGACGTGAAAAAAGCGGCCCAACGTCGCCTCGCCCAGATCAGCTCGCAGCTTCATCAGGAGGCGCGCGCGATCTCGTTCGAGGTGCCTCCACCAAAGGAAACCCGACGGTTTGTTCCTGCGCTCGAGGTGGGCGTCGCCGTGGGAGATCACGTTCGAGTGCGAGATATTGACACGATGGGCACAATCGTCCATATTGCAGGCGATCAGGCGGAAGTTCAGGTGGGATCGTGGCGCATGAAAACGGATCTGGCCAATCTTGATGTGGTAACGGATCACGCGTCGAGTCCACCGCCACAACGAACTCGTTCCTCGTCATCGGGGGTGATTGCCCAGGTGAGATCCCGAGGGAGTCTTCCGCCGGAGCTGAATCTCTTGGGGAAATCGGTGGAGGAAGCCCTGGAGCTGACCGACCGTTTCCTCGATGAGGCGTCCCTGGCATCGTTAGGGACAGTTCGGATTATTCATGGCGTTGGTTCCGGCGCGTTGCGTCGAGCCATTCGCGAGATGCTGCAGCACCATCCTCATGTCGCCAGTTTTCGCGCAGGCGAGCCGCATGAGGGAGCTGACGGCGTCACACTCGTCGTCCTGAAGCCGGCATAAGGAGGGAGAGAGGTCTCTCAGCCCACAGATGCAGGACCATTGGCCGTCCGTGTTCCAGCGAGGAGAGGCGAAAGGATCAACACCGATTGCTCTCCGGCATTACATGCGGAGCATCGAGATTCGTACTCCCGTATCCACACACGTGGAGAGAGCCGAACGAGAAAATGTTACGAGCGTTGGAGAGCGTGACCTATGATCTCGCGCGGATTTGCCGATCAGGTTCGTGATCAAGCGGACATTGTTCGGATCATTTCCGATTATGTCACTCTCCGCAAGCGGGGGACGAACTATCTCGCTCTTTGTCCTTTCCACCGGGAGAAAACCCCATCGTTTGCCGTCCATCCGACCAAGCAAATCTTCAAATGCTTTGGCTGCGGCATCGGAGGAGATGTCTTCAAATTCGTCATGGAAATGGAGGGCTGTTCCTGGCCCGAAGCGGTGAAGACCGTCGCCGAGAGGTGCGGCATTCCCGTTCCCCGGGATGCTTTTGCCAGCACCCCCGAGATCGAAGCGCAAGCGCGATGGCGCGAGCGCCTGCTTCAGATTTATCGGTTGGCCGGCGAGTTCTTCCAGGCCTGTCTGGCCTCGGAGCGCGGCCAGGCGGCGCGTCAGTACCTGGCCGATCGTGGAATTCGCCCGGACCTCGTCCGCCGATTGCATCTGGGGTATGCGCCAGCGAGCTGGGATGCGCTGACGGCGCACCTGCTCGGCCGACACATCCGGCGGGATGAAATTGAACGAAGCGGGTTGGTAGTTCTTCGCGAAGATGCCAGCGGATATTATGACCGATTCCGTCACCGCCTGATGTTCCCGATTTTCGACAGTCAGGGGCGTATCGTTGGTTTCGGCGGGCGCGCCCTTGGCGATGAGCAACCGAAGTATCTGAATTCGCCTGATACGGCCATTTATAGCAAGGGGCGACAGCTCTACGGTCTCTATCAGGCACGCGACGGCATTCGCCGTCAGGGATTTGCGATCCTCGTCGAAGGGTATTTCGATTATGCGCTCCCGTTTCAGGAGGGAGTCGAGAATGTTGTGGCTTCTCTGGGAACGGCGTTGACGGATGATCAGGTGAGACTGCTCGGACGATACACTCGCCGCGTGGTCATCAACTACGATGCCGATCCGGCGGGTCGGGCGGCCATGCAGCGAAATATCGAGAGGTTGCTGGCCGGAGGGCTCGACGTTGCTGTTCTCGTGCTGCCGGAGGGAGAAGATCCCGATTCGTTCGTGCGCCGATACGGCGTTGAGGCCTACGTTCGTTTAGCTCATTCGGCCCGAGGATATCTCGATTTCCTCCTCGATCAGGCCCTGGCGGGAAAAGACATCAGGTCTCCTGCCGCGCGAACGAAGGCCTTACGTGAAATTCTTCCCACGCTCACCCACATCCCCGATAAAGTGGAGCGGGCTGCCAGTCTCGATCACCTCGCCGAGCGGCTCCACCTCGATGGCCGCGTTGTGCGGGAGGAGTTTCGTCGTCAGTCGTCAAGCGAAAGTCGTTCTCCTGAGGGAGGGAGTGAGATGACCGTCACGCCTCCGGGCGAAGACATGACGGCGGCGGAGCGACGGCTGTTGGAGATCTTGCTCAACTGCCCCGAGCTTTGTCCGGTGGTTCTGGCGGAAATGGAACCGGAGGATCAGGAGGGACTGCCGACGGCGAAGATTTTTGACGAGCTTCGACGGGCGGGGGATGCGCCGATACCGTACCTGGAGTGGCGAGATCGGCTGGGTGAGAATGAGTTTCTTCTCGATCTGATCGAGCGGGCGCTGCTCAGCGATCCCTCGGCTTCATCGGAATCGTTGCTGGACGAAGCACGCGCCTGCGTGCGAGCCCTGCGTCGGCGTCGTCTGCAACGGCAGCTCGACAGTCTCCAATGGGAGATCGAGCGCGCGAAGCAACACGGAGACGATGTGGATGAGTTGTTGCGTCGCAAAGCGGCACTGGCCCGATCATTGATGAACATTTCACCTGGTCTGTCTGCGACGCACAGGCAGACCCAATGAGCGTCAGGCGATTGACGTCCCCTGCGGCATGGCGCAAAATTATCACGGCACATCTGACAGCTCGGAGTAGAACGGACTATGATGCTCAATGAAAAGTACCGCGATGAACTTCAGCGACTGCTCGACCTCGGACGGGAAAAGTCCTATCTCACGTTCGATGACATCAACCGTGAACTTCCCGACGATGTCGTCTCTCCCGAAGACATCGAAGCCATCCTGGAGACGATTGATTCCGCCGGAATCCCCGTGGGTGATCCGGACGAAATTTCCGCCTCTTCGGAGGATGAGTTTTCATCTCCTCGGGAAAGCCAGGAACAGGCTGAACCCCTGTTCGACAATGATGAGGACGAAGACTATGCGAATGATCCCGTGAGGGTCTATCTGCGAGAGATGGCCGTTGTTCCTCTGTTAACCCGCGAGGGGGAGATGGCCATCGCGCGACGCATTGAACGGGGACGGCTGCGACTGCGGCGAGCCATCGCGCGTTCACCCATCGCCGTGGAGGAGCTTCTCCGGGCCGGTGCCGAGCTGGAGTGCGGAGAGATCAACATCCGGGATATGATCAATCTTCCCGACGCGGAGATGCTCACCGACTCGGTGATCGAGAAGTATGTGGCCGAAACCTTACGCACTATTGCTGATATCCGCCGGCTCTGGAGTGAGCTGGAGACGATTTATCAGAAGGTCATGGCTAACAGGGACGGGAAAAATGATAACCGCCGGTTGCCGACGTCCGCACTACCGGTCTATCCCCGCATGACCCGGCGTGTGTCGGCCCGGGGGTCGAACCGAGCGCTCGTGCGGCTCACCTACCAGCTGGCGCGACGGCGGGTGATGATTGCCCGCTTGGTCTCTCGTATGGACTTCACGCCGAGTTTCCAAGCTCGATTGATCGCCGCTGTGCGTCGGGTGGCTGAGGAGGTCCGTCAGCTCGACGAGCAGATTCAACAGGCGCTCAATGATATTCATTTCGCTTCCCAGAATGCCGCTCGAGACGCGGAGCTTAAAAAACAGGTGCGACAGGCGCGGCGTCGCCTCCGCGAGATCGAGGAGCAATATCGAATCCCGGTCTTCGAGATCACCCGGTCGTTTCAAACGATCTGCTCCTGCGAGGCCGAAGTGAACCAGGCCAAGAACGAACTGGTGGAAGCCAATCTCCGCCTGGTGGTCTCCATCGCACGGCGGTACACCAATCGTGGCCTTCAGTTCCTCGACCTCATTCAGGAGGGAAACATCGGGTTGATGAAGGCGGTGGAGAAATTTGACTATCGTCGCGGACACAAGTTCTCGACGTATGCGACCTGGTGGATTCGACAGGCCATCAGCCGGGCCATCGCGGATCAAGCCCGCACCATTCGCGTCCCCGTTCATCTGGTGGAAACGCTCAACCGGATCGTTCGAATGTCACGCTCCCTCGTGCAGGAGCTTGGGCGGGAACCGACCATCGAAGAGGTGGCCGAGCGAATGGGTCTGTCGGCGCAAAAGATCCGCCGAATGCTACGCCTGGCGCAGGATCCCATCTCGCTGGAAACGCCCATCGGTGAGGATGAATCAAATCATCTCGGTGAACTCCTGGAAGATGTGCGGTCGCCGAACCCGATGGATATTGTCATCGCCAATAATCTGCGCAAGGTGACCGACGAGGTCCTCAAAGATCTCAACTCGCGGGAGGAGATGGTCATCCGCATGAGGTTCGGCCTCAATGCCGATGGCGTCGAACACACGCTGGAAGAAATCGGCAGGCATTTCGCCGTCACCCGCGAGCGAATCCGCCAGATTGAATCGAAGGCCATTCGCAAGCTGCGCCATCCCAAGCGGGTGCGCAAGCTGCGCTGCTTCTACGACGGGGCCGATGAGAGATGACTCCCCGCGCTCCAGTCGGGGATGCCGTTCAGCAAGGGGCAGGCGAGCACCTGCTCGACGCGTCATGCGTCCACGATTTCTTGGAAGAGATCGAAAGAGACTCGACCGAGGAGTCCCTGGTCAACAACCCAAGGAGGCAACGTGTATTGCCCACGCTGTGGTCGCCCGGCGGCTGACCGTCAGCGGTACTGCACCGGGTGCGGAACAAATCTTCTGATCGTTTCCCAGGCATTAGAGCAAAGCCCGTCCGAACGAGAAGACGACAAGGCCATCCTCGCTCGCGTCAACCAATTCCGTCACGGAGTCCATCAGATGTTCACCGGTATCGGTCTCGCTCTCTTCTTCCTTTTCTTTTTCGGCAGTATGAGAATGGCGGCCATCGGACTCCTCATTTTCCTCATCGGCCTGGGCCGATCCATCAGTGCCGTGCTCGTCGCATCGCCGCGTCTTATGATAGGTGTAGATGTACCGATCCGCCGCGGTCCGACGGAGCAGCTCACCGCGGATGCATCCTCGGCGGGCTGGACACCGCACCGGTCATCGCGGCGAGAGACGACGCCGTCCTCCGAATGGAGAACCCCCATCGCGTCGGCTCCTCCGGTGGAGCCTCCTCGGGTCACGGAGCACACCACGCTTCCCCTGCAATCGCCGGAGATGGCATCATCACGACGTGGCGAAAAGGAGTGAACGGTCATGTACTGCCCTCAGTGCGGGACCCTTTCGCCTGATGATCGAAAGTTTTGCACGACCTGCGGTCTCAACCTCGCTCTCATTTCAGACGTGATTCTACATCGGTCGCGTTCGGCCAAAGGAGGATCATCCTGGCCATCCCTGATGGAAATGATCTTCGGCAAGCAGCGTGAACCAACGCCGGAAGAGAGGCGCTTGAACGACATTCGCAATGGCATCATCGCCATGTTGACGGGCGCGGGCATTACGATTTTCCTCTATTTCCTCCTGAACGCTGTTGCCACACGTCCTGACGTGAGACCTGAAGATGCGCCGATCATCCGAGCTGTCGCCCTGTGCGGAGTCATTCCCTTCATGGTGGGCGTGGGGTTGCTGATCAACGGCCTCTTTTTCTGGAAGCTGGGTCCGAAGGTGTCGCCTTCGACTGTCGAGACAGCTCGAGAGAGTCCGCCGTCGCCTTCTCTTACGGCTGGTGAGACTCTCCGCATGGCTCCGAGTGTCACCGAACAAACGACGATGCCCCTCGAGAACCAGGGTTACGAATCGCCTCGCACGCAAAACCGGTGATGGTGGAGCCGCCTGTGTCGCCGGTCAAGGCTGATGCCATTTCCAGGAGTGGGATCATGCGCGCAGCCAGTGTAACTGGGACGAGGTGGAATCGGAACTCGGTGATGCGCACAAAGATGTCGTCGCCCTCCCGCAATATGAACGGCAGATATGGTTGCTAGCGAGCGGGCTTCATCCGGGTTCGTTGTGGATTCTTTGCAAGGAAAGAATTGGCGCAGGACTTGCTCGTCCGTCCTCCCGCCTGTCCCTATGCGATCCGTGAGTCGTCGGATTCCCCTTATCGCGATACCTGCTTGACTTCGCTTGACGCGGTAACTAGAATCGCCCTCGGTTTTACGGCACGAAGGAGAACGTTTGTGATACAGCGATTAGGGGACTTCAGCTCCAGATTCGCGGACGCGCGAATACGTATCGCATGTTGAGGAGGTCACTTCTTCTGCTCGTGCAAGTGCTCGGTGGGGCGTTGAGGAGTTTGATCCCCCACAACATTTCGCACCGAAGCGACGGAGGGCAAACTTTCAGAGCCGGGAGATCGAGCGTCATGAAGGGGAAGCCGATTCCAACGTGCGTCACGTCTTCACCGCGGGCGATGAGGAGGGGTCGAATCGTTGTAGGTATCCTCATCCTGACTTTAACGGTCGCCGGAATTCCGGCTCCTTTTACGGAAGGACGGACAAGTGGAAGAGCCGATGGACGAGAACCGAATCAATCGGAGAACGCCCGGTCCTCCGTCCCGGGACAGATTCGATGGCCGAAAGGTCTCACTGGACTCACGCCCATTGCTGATGGGCACGTCCTCGTGGTGGACAAGGGCGCCGTGGTCTGCCGGTCACTGTCTGAGGAAGAAGCTCGCGCGGCAGCCTGGCAGGAATTGGCTGTCCCTTTGCGTCCGGTCGTGTCCTTTCGCTTGAGTCAGCAACAGACGGGGCTGAAGATCATTCTTCGTGCAACCCAGCAACTGGAGGGTTTCCCCCAAGCGAAAGACGCTTTTCTCCGCGCAGCGGCTACCTGGGAATCGCTCATTCGGACGCCTATCACCGTTATCATTGATGTGGATTTTGGCCCCACGCGATTCGGTCAACCGTTTCCCTCCGGAGCCCTCGGAGTGACCAGTCAAACGTTTCTGTCTGGGCCTTACTCGGATGTGCGGCAGCGCTTGCTGTCAGGCGCGACCGGGATGGCTGAGCGCTCGCTCTACGAGATGCTTCCACAGTCAAGCGTCCCCACCGACATCGGAGCCACCTCGACCACCGCAGCCACGCATTCTCAACTTCGGGCTTTAGGAGTCCTCCGTCCGGTGGCCGATCCCGATGCCGAGTCCAGGGAGATTGGTCCTCCTCCGAGAATCGGTTTCAATTCCAATTTCTCATTCGATTTTGATCCGAGCGATGGGATTGACTCTGGCAAAACTGATTTCGACGCGGTCGCCGTACACGAGATCGGACACGCTCTGGGCTTCATCTCGCGGACAGGAGCCCGAGAGCTTGACCCTGGGACCTCGATTCAACTTTCCCTGTGGGACTTGTACCGGTTCCGTCCGGGCGTGACGAAGGAGACTTTTCCCACAGCCAACCGAGTCCTCTCTTCGGGCGGCGATCAAGTCTTTTTCGTGGGAGGCCGAGAGGTTCCTCTCTCAACCGGACGCCCTGATGGAAGCGGAGGAGATCGTCAACAAGCCTCACACTGGAAGGACGATTCGCAGATCGGACAGTTCATCGGAATTATGGATCCCGCCATCCGTCCGGGCGATCGAGATGTCATCACACTCAACGACCTCACTGCGCTTGACTTTTTCGGTTACCGACTCAAGGGGGCTGTTGCTTCGCAGATGCCGGAGGCGACGATTGATCTCCCCTCGGAGGGTTCACAGAGCGGAATGATCGAGGCTCCTCGGTCGGCGCCTGATGGCATTCTAGCCCCAACACAATTTCGTCTCCGTGTACCTGAGGGAGCGACCGCGATCGTCATTGCGTTGCAAGCGAGCGGAACTCAAGACCTCGATCTCTATGTACGTTTCGGCCAGCGGGTCGTCCTTGACGGTGGGCGTCCGGTGGCTGATTATAGCGTGGAATATCCACAGGGGAACGAATCTCTTGAGATCTCCTCGACGAGTTTCCCTCCGCTCCAGCCGGGAGAGTATTTCATCGCTGTTGCGAATTTCGGACCGGATGCGGCTGCGTTTACCATCTCCGTCACCGTCCGGACAGATACAGTCGTTTTAACCTCCGGCGTCCCCGCGAGCGGTTCGATTCCGGCTCCCCCGTCTGGCAGTGGTGTTCTGGGCAGGATTCAATACCGGATCGCCGTTCCTGAAAGGGCCAGCCAATTGAGAGTCGAGCTGGCGACAATGGGAAGAGCCGACACTGACCTGTTTGTACGCTTCGGCCAGCGGGTCACAATTGAGGGCGGGCGCGTAATAGCCGATTATCGAGCGGAAACTTCGAGTGGAAATGAGACGCTCACGATCACGCCTCTCAGTTCACCCCCTCTGCGAACGGGCGATTATTTTATTGCCGTGGGAAATTTCGGTCCGGGCCAAGCCGATTTCACTGTTACGGCGACGGTGACCGTACTACCACCCAATACACCGGATATTCAGGTGAAGCCGACAACGCTCGACTTTGGGGCAACGCCTATTGGCGGACGAAGGGAACGGGTGCTGACGGTACAAAACCTCGGCGATGGAGCGCTCATGATCAGTAATGTCACCCTATCCAATGCTCGATTCAGCGTCCAATCGCCAACAGGTTCCTTCACCCTCGATCCAAAACAAGAACAGGCCGTCATCGTTCGCTTCAGTCCGGCAGCAAGCGGCCTGCAAACCGGCACGCTCACCTTCACCACGAATGATCCCGATGAAGCTACCGTGACCGTTTCACTCCGGGGACAGGGATCAACCTCCGATACCGAGGAGCTATCTACCGATGACGGGACAGTCGAAAGCGGTGCAGTTCGGGACGGGGCGATAGTGGTCAACCGATTAACACCGTCGAAGTATCCCGCCACGCTGAAAACGGTTCGCATCTTCTTAGCCCGGGCATCAGGACTTCCGAGTCCGAGTGGGACGCAGATCAAACTGATCCTCTTTGCTGATCCATCCGAGGCGGGACGTCCGCCGGCGAATCCCACCTTGCTGGTTGATCCGATCACCGTGACAATTCCGACTATCCCTTCAAGCGGACGGTTCGTGGATTTTACCCTTTCGGGCATTCCCCCCATCACATCGGGCGATATTTATGTCGGTTTTCAGGCGCCGACTCCGGCGGGCGGTGTCGTTTTCTGGGCCGATGTGGATGGTCCACAACAGGGCCGGGCCTTCCTCTCAACAGACAACGGGATGAGCTATGGCCGAGCTTCCTTCGTTGACCAACAAGGGAATCGAACGCCCATCAACTTTTTGATTCGGGCCGTGGTTTCATTCACATCGGGGACGGGTGGATCAGAGCAGCTCGTCGAAGAGATTGGGGATGGTGATTGGGGCAGCGTCACAGGACCTCCGGCCGACTCCTGGAGGCCGGGTGTTGTCGTTCGTGAGGATGATGCGACTTATAAACCGTTGCTGGCGCCTGATTCCGAGCGACGAAACCGTCCTGGCGATCACAGACCAATAAAGTCTCCGGTGCGAGATAGCGGCGTGCGCGCTGATGGCGACGGGGCATTTGGTGTCGGGGTGCTGTTGCCGAAAGGACAAGCAAGACCTTGGGAGGAAGCTGATGGGGAAACATTCTCGACTTCACTGGCGTTCGCCCAGCCGCCTCCTCGAATGCTGGCGATTTCCGATGTGCAGGTGGAGCCCGGGCAAAAGGTCACGGTTTCCATTTCGCTCAGCGAAGGTCGTGGCGTGTCGGCCATGCGACTGACTGTCGGGTACAATCCGGCCGTTCTCTCTCTGGCGGGGAATGACGCCGTGACGCCGGGCACGCTCGTCCCCGAAGGCTTCT
>DATLZR010000079.1 GCA_035573895.1 Blastocatellia bacterium
GAGATGGTGATGCCGGGGGATAATGTGAATTTGGAGGTGGAGTTGATCACGCCCATCGCCCTGGAGCGGGGCTTGCGCTTTGCCATCCGCGAGGGCGGTCGCACCGTCGGCGCCGGCTCCATCACCGATATCGTCGAGTGACGGAGGACATCATGCCGCGTGACATCATCATCCTGGAATGCTCTGAGTGCAAGAACCGAAACTACTCGACGACCCGGAACAAGAAGAAGACGACCAAACGACTGGAGCTGAAAAAATTTTGCCGAACATGCCGTCGGCATACGCTTCATAAGGAGACGAAGTAGTGCAGGGGTATAGTGTGAGCGGATAGCACGGCGGTCTCCAAAACCGCAAGGGCGGGTTCGAATCCTGCTACCCCTGCCACTCGTCCTCACAGCGGAATATGGCGAAAGTTGCCGAGCAGATAGAGGAGAAAGAAATCGGCGCGGAACCAAGTTGGTTCACCCGGGGCGTTCGCTGGATCGCCCTGCTCCCGGTTCGTATCGGAAGCTGGACAGTGGCCAAGGCGCGGGCGGCGCGGCAGTTTTACCAGGACGTGAAGATGGAGATGAAGAAAGTCACCTGGCCGACGCGACAGGATGTCTATGGACAAACGGTTGTGGTGTTGATTGTGCTCTTTTTCTTCGGCTACTTCCTCTATTACACGAATCTGGCGCTCGGCTATCTGGTGAGCAAGCTCATCGAGTATTCGTCACAATAGATCATGGCGAAACGGTGGTTCATCGTTCATACCTATTCGGGGCACGAGCATAAGGTTTGCGAGAGCCTGAAGAATCGGGTGCGGGCTTTCGGCATGGAGCAGGAGATCTCCGATGTGCTGGTCCCCATCGAGAAAGTGGTGGAGCTGCGTGGCGGTCGCCGCGTGGAGTCGGAGAAGATGATCTTCCCCGGTTATGTGCTGGTGCAGATCGAGACCGACGAGAACGGGGAAATCTCGGAGAAAGCCTGGCATGTCGTGCGCAATACACCGAAAGTGACCGGATTCGTCGGCGGTCAGCATCCGACTCCTCTAACCGAAGAGGAGGTCAACGAAATCATTCACCACGTTTCGCTCACTGCCGATAAGCCGAAACCGAAGCACACCTTCACCACCGGCGAAATGGTGAAGATCATGGACGGGCCGTTCACCGGGTTCATCGGCAAGGTGGACGACATTAATCCCGACAAAAACACGCTCAAGGTCATGGTGACCATCTTTGGACGGCCGACGCCGGTGGAGTTGAATTTCCTTCAAGTCGAGAAGGTCACGTTTGCCGAAGAGGAGTGAACTATGGCCAAGAAGGTAGTCGCCCAGGTCAAACTTCAGCTGCCGGCGGGAAAAGCTAATCCCTCGCCGCCGGTGGGAACCTCGCTCGGCCCGCATGGCATTAACCTGATGGAGTTTTGCAAGCAGTTCAACGCCCGGACGGCCAACGCCGGCGATGTGAAAATTCCCGTCGTGGTGACGATCTATCAGGATCGGTCCTTCACGTTCGTGACCAAGACGCCTCCGGCTGCCGATCTGTTGAAGAAGGCCGCAGGCATCGAGAAGGGATCGCCCCAGCCGAACCGGACCAAGGTGGGCAAGATCACCCGGAAACAACTCGAGGAGATTGCCCGCATGAAGCTGCCCGATTTGAACACGACGTCTTTAGAGGCGGCCATGCGCATCATCGCCGGGACGGCCAGGAACATGGGATTGGAGATCGTCGAATAGGTCCGTTGACCTCCATACGGACGACCGGAGGGTGAGACCGATTATGAGCGGAAAGAAGTACGCTGCTGCGGCAGCCCAGATTGATCGAACCAGGGCTTATAGTTTGGCCGAGGCCATCGAGCGGGTGAAGCAGGTCGCCTATGCCCGCTTCGATGAGACGGTCGAGCTGGCGATTCAGCTCAATGTGGACCCGCGCAAGGCCGATCAGATGGTGCGCGGCACGGTCGTGCTCCCGCACGGCCTGGGCAAGAGCAAGAGAGTCGCCGTCATTGCGACGGGCGATAAGGTGAAAGAGGCCGAGGAAGCCGGTGCTGACATCGTGGGTGGCGAAGACCTGGTCGAGAAGATCAAAGGAGGATGGTTGGAGTTCGACGCCCTCATCGCCACGCCCGATGTCATGCGCTCGGTGGGGCAGTTGGGGAAAATTCTGGGCCCGCGCGGGCTCATGCCGAACCCTAAGACCGGAACGGTGACCTTCGATGTCAAAAGCGCCGTGCGCGAGGTGAAGGCCGGACGGGTGGAATTTCGCGTGGATAAAACCGGCGTCATTCATGTGCCCATCGGCAAGAGGTCGTTTGAGACGGACAAGCTCGTCGCGAACGCCCAGGCGCTCATTGATGCGGTCATCCACGCGAAACCGGCGTCGGCCAAGGGCAAATACATCAAGAGCATCTATCTCTCGACAACCATGAGTCCGGCGGCGAAAGTGGATGTCAGCGGGCTTCCGTGAACAGTTGGCTGCCATGAGGGGGGCAGCGGAACGGTGGTTCAGGAGGGCGAGCAGGGCTGACCGCCGGAACGGATCGTGTGCCGGGCAAGTGCAAAGCGGATGTGGGGTGAGGGAGAATTCGTCAGACGTCAGGTGAAGGATTATGAAGACGAGGATTCAACGGCAGCAAGAAATTGAGCAGTTGGCGGAGGAATTTCGCCGGGCCCCTCATCTGGTCGTGCTGAGCTACCAGGGGCTGACGGTCGCTAAGGATTGGGCGCTGCGACGAAAGCTTCACCAGGCCAATACTCGATTGCGCGTGGTGAAGAACACGCTGGCCCGGTTGGCTGCCCGGGGGACGCCGGTGGAACGGCTGAGCGAGCACTTCAAAGGGATGACGGCTATCGCTCTGACTCACGATGATCCGGTGGCGCTGGCCAAAATTCTCACCGAGTTCGCTCGTGAGAATGCGGAGCTTCAATTCAAGGCTGCGCTGGTGGACGGCCATCCGATCGAAGCGCAGCAGATCGAAGCGGTCGCCGCCTTGCCCTCGAAGCCGGAGCTGATGGCTTCGGTCATGGGGCTTCTGAACGCGCCGACCCGAGCCCTGATGTCGGCGCTCACCGGCGTGACGCGCAATCTCCTGGTCGTGCTCAGTCAGATTCGAGATCAAAAGAAGCCGCAGGGGGAGTGATTCTGTCGAAAGCCGCGCCCTTTGTCGGACTCATGAAACGAGGCGCCGTGACGGAAACCGGACCGTCGCAGGAGAACTCACCCTGCTTCGATAGTCTGAAATTTCAGTTGGGAGGGTTTTACCGTGAGTGACAAACTTCAAGCCATTGTTGATCAAATTGCCGGGCTGACCTTGCTGGAGGCATCCGAGCTGGTTAAAATGATGGAGGCTAAATTCGGCGTATCCGCAGCGGCCGTGGCCGTAGGGCCACTACCCGGGGCCGTGAGCGCTCCGGCGGCGGGAGC
>DATLZR010000080.1 GCA_035573895.1 Blastocatellia bacterium
GTTGACCAATCCGCCTCGTTGACCCACGCGATTGGCGTCTCCGTCTTCGTCCGGGCGTCGGCAGACGCCCCCAAGAGGGTAGCCAGACGTGCAACGTCTGGATGCACGCGAAATAAAACGATGCGCCTTGAAGAGGCGCAACAGCGATGGTTCATCTCATTCGATCCCTCGCCGCGATTGTTCGGAGGCCGGGAGCCCGCGTGCGGTGGTCTGGCGCGTCTTCAACGCGCGGTGGATTTAATTCGCGTCCCGTTTTCCAGACGTTTCACGTCTGGCTACCTTCGCGTGGGCCGCTTCCGCGGCCCATTGCCCCTTGAACAATTGCACCTGGCGGCGCGTGTTGCAACGCGCGGTTCGTCTTCTGGGAGCGTCCGCATCGTGCGGGCCCACTGGCGCGTCTTCAACGCGCCGTGGATTTAATTCACGTCCCGTTTTCCAGACGTTTCACGTCTGGCTACCTTCGGGTGGGCCGCTTCCGCGGCCATTCTTCCCAAACGTTTCATGTCTGGTTCCTTTCTGCCATGACCTGGGGTCTGGCGTGTCTCCGCCGCGCCATTCATTGTTCCTGTTGGGATCGAAGGGAAGGAATAAAATCCTGGCTCATGTCTAAAACGAGTGCGCGATAGGGAGGAATCGGGCACCCTTCGGTCGTTGCTGCACCAGTTCCAGACATGAGCCAAAATCTTTCACTCCCCGTTCCCTGGGGGACGCTTTGTCAATGGCCGTGTTTCCTTCAACGGCATCCGAGGGTTCTGATCCTGCGCCAGGCAACGTTTGTTCGAGTTTCCCTGCAGGTGGCAAATTTCATCTTCATAAGTTTCCGTTCCAGCCGCTTCTGCTTCGATCAGGCGCTCTATCAAGCACAGGGGGAAATGGAGCCAAGTGACAGATCATGATGACTTTCATCCTCGCCGGGGGAAACCCTCCTTCTTCAAACGGTCAAGTGGAAACGATTACGGCTCCTGCGACTGCTTGCAAAAGCTCCGGCTCTGTTTTAGCATTCACGCCTCACATCACGGAGGTAGGAATTATCCGGACCAACAATCAGAAGCCAGACACGGGCGTAAGGAACCGTGGGCGCAACCACCGTGAGGAGAGGCGATGTTTAAGTTGAAACTGATCCCGCAAGAGGAAAAGTATTTCGATTTCTTCAATCAGATGGCCCATCACATTCACGCGTCGGCCCAACTGCTGGCCGAGATGTTCGTTCACTTCGAGCGGGCCGAAGAGTACGTTCGCCAGATCAAGAACCTCGAGCACCAATGCGACGAGTTGACCCATACCATCGTGATGAAGCTCAACCAAACCTTCATCACTCCGATTGACCGGGAGGATATTTACGCCCTGGCGGGCAAGCTCGACGACGTTATTGATCTCATTGACAGCGCCGCCAGCCATACGGTCATGTACAAGGTGACGGAAGTCACCGAGACCGCCCGCAAGCAAGCCGATGTCATCGTGCGGGCGACGGCCGAGATCGTCCAGGCCGTCGCCAAGATCAAGAGGAACTCCGGCCTTCAGCAGCACTTCATCGAAATCCATCGGCTGGAAAATGAAGGCGATGTTCTCTACCGCGAGGCCGTAGCCCAGCTCTTTGACGACCATGAAGACCCGCTGGAAGTCATCAAGTGGAAAGACCTCTACGAGACGCTCGAACGCGGGATTGATAAGTGCGAAGATGTGGCGAATGTTCTGGAAGCCATCATGCTCAAGAACGCTTGAGGAGGTCTTCTGCTGGTTGTGAGCGTTGTTCTTACCAGCGGCATGGTCAGATGCATCCTCGCGCAGCGGCCTTTGCGGTCTTCCTCTCGTCCGGGGGCTCTCTTCCGGGAGAGGCTATTGTCGGCGGTTCCCCTGATCCTGATGTCGCCGAGATTATCCCATGCCTGATCACATCCCGTTGTCGCTTCTCCCCTGGCTGTTGTTAATTCTGGCAGCCGAGTTCGTCAATGGATGGACCGATGCTCCCAATGCCATTGCGACGGTCGTTTCCACGCGCGTCCTCACGCCGACACAAGCGGTCATCATGGCGACGATCCTCAACGTCCTGGGGGCCATGTCGGGGACGGCCGTTGCGGCGACCATTGGCCAGGGCATCATCAAAGCGGAAGTCATTGACGTCCACACCATTGGAGCCGCAATGGTAGGAATCGTTATCTGGAGCACCGTCGCCTGGTATTACGGGCTTCCGACGAGCGAAAGTCATGCGCTGATCGCCGGATTGGCCGGAGCGGGTCTTGCGACGGCAGGCCCCTCGGTCCTCCTCTGGGTCGGCTGGAAGAAGGTTCTCATCGGGTTGATCTTCTCCACCTTCATCGGATTTAGCGGTGGGCTCTTCATTATGACCGCCATCTATCGCATCTTTCAGCAGAGCCGACCGGGAACCGTGAAAAAGGTTTTTGGCCGTCTCCAGATTTTGTCCGCTGCCCTGATGGCTTTCAGTCACGGTAGCAACGATGGGCAAAAATTTATCGGGACCTTCACTCTGGCCCTTGTCCTGGGAGGCGTTCTGCCTCAGTTCGCCGTCCCTTTCTGGGTGATTCTCATCTGTGCGATGACTATGGGGCTCGGCACAGCCATCGGGGGCTGGAGGATCATTAAAACGATGGGACTGCGACTGACCAAGTTGGAGCCGGTTCACGGGTTTGCTGCCGAAGCCTCAGCGGGTTTAGCCATTGAGGTCGCGTCCCGATTTGGCATCCCACTCAGTACGACGCATACGATCAACACCTCCATTATGGGTGTGGGAGCGACCCGTCGGTTCTCGGCCGTTCGCTGGGGAGTCGCCCGGGATATTATTCTCGCCTGGATCTTGACCTTTCCCATCAGCGCCGGCATCGGCTGGCTCATGGCTTCGCTGTTCCAGCTCGTGGGACTGTGACCGAGAGCAATAAAAAGCCCGCCAAACATACGGAATGAAACGGGAGAGTGTCCTTGTGCCGGCGCCTTCCAAAGCAGATTTCCAGTTTTTCGGATGCGCTTTCCAAAATTTTGGAATGAATGTCCGGAGTCAACTCCTCTGTGAAGCGGGTGAGAGCCACCAACTCTTTATCTCTCAAGGCAGGGGCTCCATCGGTCTGAGTGCGGCACATAAGTTGCCTGGAAGTGAGAGCAAGGAGAATCCTGACGGATTGCGCATGAACTATGAAACAGGTCACCGCCTACATCTCACCTGATCTTCTGGACAAAGTCCTGACCAGCCTCGATGAACTTCCGGTGCGGGGAATGTCCATCACCGAAGTGCGCGGCTTCGGGCGCGGACGGGCCGAGTTGTTGCGCGAGAACCCCTCCTATCAGGCGCGCCAGTTTGGAAAGAAGCTGAAGCTGGAGATCGTCTGCCCGGACGATCAAGCCGAACGCATTGCGCGAACCATCCAGCAGGCGGCCCATCGCGGGCGACCGGGCGACGGAAAGATCTTCATCTGGTCGGTCGAACGCGCCATCAGCATTGTCACCGGTGAGGAAGATGACGCTGCCATCTCCTGAGCCGTGCCGGTCAGCCCCGAGGTGACCCCGTCACTTCCCCTGGAAGCGGGCCGGTCGCTTCTCCAGGAAGGCGCGAGTCCCTTCGCGCATGTCCTCGGTGGTAGCCGAGAGCCCGAAAAGCGTCGCCTCCATCTGTAGGGCCTCATCCAGAGGCATCTCCAGTCCCGCCGTCACCGCTTCCAGACAGAACTGCACCGCCAGCGGCGCATTGGCCAGAATCTGCCGGGCAATTTTCTCGGCGGTGGGCATCAAATCCTCCCGGCGCGTGACGTGATTGACGAGGCCGATTCGATGCGCTTCCTCGGCGGAGATCATCTCACCCGTGAGCAGGAGTTCGAGAGCAATCCCCTTGCCCACCAGTCGGGGAAGCCGTTGCGTTCCTCCGTAGCCGGGAATGATCCCCAGCTTCACTTCCGGCTGTCCGAGCCGGGCGTTCTCCGAAGCGATGCGAAGGGTGCAGGCCATGGCCAGCTCGCAGCCGCCTCCCAATGCGTAGCCGTTGATCGCCGCGATGACGGGCTTGCCCAGATTCTCGATCAGGCGAAGAACGTTTTGCCCGTACTCCGACATGCGTTTCCCCTCGATGGGCCCCTGCACGGCCAGCTCGTTAATATCCGCCCCCGCGACGAAGGCTTTCTCGCCCCCGCCGGTGAGAATGACCACGCCGACCTCATCATCCCCGGCGATGGACGTGAAAACATCGTGCAGCTCCTTCATCGTCGCGGCATTGAGCGCGTTCAGCTTGTCCGGCCGGTTGATCGTGACATAGGCGATACGGTCGCGCTTTTCATAGAGCAGATTCTGGTAAGCCATAGGTCCTCCGTGTTGACAGTTCTCCGGATCGAAGAACCGATCAAGAGGGGCATTTCCACCCCGCTTCTTCTGAGTGATTCGTCGGGCCGATGCGCCGCTCTAGCTGAGTTTCATGGGACGGGGATTTTTCGGATCGCTGTAATCATAGAAGCCCCGACCCGTCTTCCGCCCGTGATAGCCGGCCGTGACCATCTGTTTGAGCAGCGGCGGAGCGGCGAAGTGGCTGCTCTTGTACTCGTCGTACATGATCTGGGCGATATAGTAGGTCGTATCAATCCCGACAAAATCCAGAAGCGTGAGCGGTCCCATGGGATGATTGCAGCCAAGCTTCATCGCCAGATCAATATCTTCAATCGAGCCCACGCCTTCCTCCACCGCCCGGACGGCATCGAGCAAATAGGGTACGAGCAGCCGATTGACGATGAATCCCACGCGATCCTTCGCCTGAACGACCGTCTTGCCCAGGCTCTGGCAGAATGCCCGCGCCTCGGCGACCACCGCCTCATCGGTCACCAGCGAAGGGATCAGCTCCACCAGCTTCATGATCGGAACCGGATTGAAGAAATGAATGCCGAGAAATCGCCGCCGTCGTTCGGGAGTCAAGGCGGTAGCCATTTCGATGATCGAGATGGACGAGGTATTGGAAGCGAGAATCGTCTCCGGCGGACAGAGCCCATCGAGTCGGGCGAAAAGTTCCTTCTTGGCGGTGACATTCTCGATGATGGCTTCGATGATGAGGTCTCGGTCGGCGAACTCCTGGAGCGCGAGCGTTCCTCTCAATCGGTTCTGCGTCTGCTGCTTTTGCTCCAGGGTGAGCGTCCCCTTCTCGACGAACTTCGAGAGCGAGTCATCAATGCGACCGAATCCCTTTTGCAGAATCTCCTCCGAGACATCGGTGACGAGGGTATCATAACCGCTCATGGCAGCCACTTGAGCAATTCCTGATCCCATCAAGCCACATCCGACAACTCCCACTTTTTTGATTGCCATAGACACCTCCTCAATACCGGATGAATCCAGCCCATTTAAGCATCGCGCGCGAGTAAGCTAACAAGCGCCATCACAGATTGTCAAATGCGAAATCCCCAATGGGTTTCACCGCGTCGGTGAAGGGCGACCAAAATTCCTGTAACCATCGGCGCGCTGCCATCCGCATTAACACATCGGGACCGACGCAAAGAAGCAGGTGGCTGGCCAGCCCGGTGAGCCGGTACCACTGCCGATCCCGGGCCGGCCAGGGATGAGGGTGAGCCTATTATAGCGAATTCGCCACGTGGCCAGCTATAGCTCACCGACTTTTTTCCTGCCGCAGCCGTCTTTGTCTACGGAGGTGGCACCGGGTGGGACTCGATGTTCGCCGACAGCCGATCATCCTCATGGGGATGCACCGGTCCGGCACGACGATGCTGGCACGGCTGCTGGATCAGCTCGGACTCTTCCTCGGTCACGAGGTCGAGGAGAATCACGAAGCCGTCTTCTTCCTCCGCCTGAATGATCTTTTGCTCAGCCGCGCCAAAGCCACGTGGGATCATCCCGCGCCCTTTCGGGATTTCCTCAAAAATCCCGAATTGGTCGAGATGACCGTTCGCTGCCTGCGAGCTGATCTTCTCTCGGTGAAAGTGCGTCGCTATCTCGGCTGGTGGGGCTATCTGAGATACGGCTCGGTGACTCGGCTGGACCGACCCTGGGGCTGGAAAGACCCGCGCAATGTCTTCACCCTGCCGCTCTGGCTCCGGCTTTTTCCCCGCGCCCGCATCCTCTACATCTATCGCAACGGGGTTGATGTCGCCCACAGCCTCCAGGTACGCGAGCGCGCCTATTTCGCCTGGCAAAAGCAACGACTTCGGAACAAGCTCAATCGCTGGAGCCCCAAGACGCGGCTGGAGCGTGTGGGATTTCGCGGCTCTTTTCGTTGCCTTTCTCTGGAAGGGTGTTTTTCCCTCTGGGAGGAATATGTCGCTCAGGCGGAAGAAGTACTGGCTTCGCTCGTGCCCGAGCACCGGGTGATCAAGTACGAAGAGTTTCTCGCCCACCCCCTCGACCATCTCCGGGAGATCGCCGACTTCTGTGAGATTCCGGGCGTCTCCGAGCGCGCTCTTCGAGAGACGGCAGCCCTCGTTCGTCCTGACCGAGGACACGCCTTTGCCGCGACTCCTTCACTGAGGGTGTTCTACCATCAGGTGAAGAGGACCCCCTGGATGATTCGCTATGGCTATGGTGAAGGTCCCACCACATCGGATCATCGCGGGGTTTCTCCCCGGCGCGTCAGCGCCGGCTGAGTCATCGGGCAAACGCTCGCGGCCGACAGAGCGCGAGCTTCCCGCCGGTGGATCCAATAAGTACCCCGAACTGCCCCGGAGTTGCCTTATGAGACTCCCTTCCTCCCGGATTCCGCTCCCTCTCTCACCGGGAAGAAGCCGAACGGTTTGACTGAGCGACGGCGCGAAGAACGTCGAGGAATTTCGCCGCCGCATGCGAATGAACTTTGTCCCGGAGGTAAATCACCCGCAGCGTGCGGCGGCAGGTGAATCCCTGGAGCGGTACGCACACGAGCGTTCCTTGCCGCAACTCCTGCTCGATGCAGAGCCGGGGAACGAAGGCGATGCCCAGATTCATCTGGACGAACTGCTTGATCGTTTCGATGGACGACAGCTCAATGCTGATATTGAGCGGCGTATGATTCCGTTTGAATGCTTCGATGACGCGCGTGCGCGAGGGCGACTTCACATTGTGAGCAATGAAGGTCTCACGCCCCAGGTCCTTGATGGTCACTTTTTTCTTCCGCGCCAGAGGGTGATCGGGACGAACGATGAGGGCCAGTTCGTCGTCGAGAAGGGGGAAGGACTCCAGCTCGCTATCGTTGGGCTCAAACGAGATGATGCCGAAATCGAGATTGCGCTCCCTCACCTCCTGGGGCAGTCGTTCGGAAACCGAGCGATAGACCTCGACCTTGATCCTGGGATATTGCTGGCGAAAGGCCAGAATGATCCTGGGCAGGACGTAGAGACTGGTGCTTTCGTTGGCTCCAATGGTGACTTTCCCCGTGTGTAGTTGGCGCAGTTCCTCGATGGCCGCGGTGGCCTCGCTGCGAAGGTTGAGGATTTTCTGAGCATAGCCCAGGAGAACCTCCCCGGCATCGGTGAGCGTGACCTCGCGACGAGATCGGTCAAAGAGTTGCGCTCCGATCTCCTCCTCGAGTTTCTTGATGGCGATGCTGATGGCCGGTTGCGTGCGGGCCAACTGTTCCCCGGCCCGCGAGAAACTTCGCGACCGCGCAATGGCAACGAGCGCTTCCAGCTGCGAAAATTCCATACTCCCCCTCCGAAACCGTGGGGCGCAGGCTCTCGACCCCGCGCCCAGCCTGTGGACGGGAATGTCGCGCCCCCGACTGTCCCCTTCCTGACGGCAACGCGGCTAGCTTATTTCGATGGAGCCGCTTCCGGCATCTTTCCCAGGAAGGGAGCGGCCATTTTAACATAAGACGTGCTAATTGTCATCGAAAAACAATAAATTTTACAAACGGCGCTCTCACTGCTAGAGTAGTCGGCTGCGACAGTGGGAGCGAGGGGCAGGCACCAACATTACAGGGCGTGGACCTGCCCGTATATGGGAGGGACGCATGAGCGAGCGAATCATCATTTTTGACACGACGCTTCGCGATGGCGAGCAATCACCCGGCTGTAGCATGAATGTCGAAGAGAAACTCAAGATGGCTCGCCAACTGGATGCTCTCGGCGTGGACGTCATCGAGGCCGGATTCCCGATCTCCTCGGACGAAGATTTCGAGGCCGTGGCCGCCATTGCCCGGGAGATTCGCCGTCCGATCATTGCCGGACTGGCGCGGGCCGTTCCCCAGGATATTGAGCGGGCCTGGGAAGCTCTCTGCCATGCGGCGCGCCCGAGAATCCATACCTTCATTGCGACATCTGACATCCACCTCCACTATAAGCTGAAGAAGACCCGCGAGGAGGTGCTGGAGGACGCGCGCCGGGCTGTGCGCCTGGCCAAGAGTTTGTGCGATGACGTGGAGTTCTCGGCCGAAGATGCCACGCGAACCGATCTTGATTATCTCTGCGAGGTCGTGGCGGCGGTGATCGAGGAAGGGGCGACGACGGTCAACATCCCGGATACGGTCGGCTATACGATCCCCCAGGAGTTCGCCCGGATCATCCAGACGCTGCGGCAACGGGTGCCGATGATTGATCACATCACGTTGAGCGTTCATTGTCACAATGATCTCGGTCTGGCCGTCGCCAACTCGCTGGCCGCCATTCAGGCCGGAGCGCGTCAGGTCGAGTGCACCATCAACGGAATCGGCGAGCGCGCCGGCAATGCTTCCCTCGAAGAAATCGTCATGGCGTTGCGCGTCCGCCACGACCTGTTGCCCTATGAGACGGGAATTCACACCGAGCAGATTTACAAGACGAGCCAACTGCTCAGTAACATCACCGGCGTCTTCGTCCAGCCCAACAAGGCCATCGTGGGCAAGAACGCCTTCGCTCACGAAGCCGGAATTCACCAGGACGGTATCCTCAAACACAAACTGACCTATGAGATTATGACCCCCGAATCGGTGGGGATGACGCAGAGCACGCTCGTGCTGGGCAAACATTCGGGCCGTCACGCGCTGCAAAAGAAGTTCCAGGACATGGGATACAACCTGAGTCGGCAGGAATTGGACAAGGCGTACAAGCTTTTCATCAAGCTCGCCGACCGCAAGAAGGAGGTCTTTGAGGAAGACCTGCTGGCCATTTTGCACGATGGTCTTCGGGAGATTCCCGAAACGTATACCCTTCGGCTGGTCCAATCGTTGGCGGGCAATCCGCGCGCGGCGACGGCGACGGTGGTTCTCGAACGCGCGGGACAGGTCTTCGTTCAGTCCGCCACGGGTGACGGTCCGGTGGCGGCCGCGTATCGAGCGATTGATCAGATCACCGGACTCACGGGGAGTCTCGTGGACTATACGATTCGCTCCATCGGTCGGGGGGCTGACGCGGTGGGCGAGGTCTTCGTTCACGTGGACTTCGAAGGCAAGACGTTCACCGGCCGAGCGGCCAGCACCGATATTGTGGACGCCAGTGCGCGTGCGTATCTTCATGCGGTGAACAAGGCCCTTCACGCCAGGGAACGTCAGGCCGCCCTCGCTCATCAGCGAGAAGAAGCCGGCCGCGTCGGGGAAGCGTAAGGGATCCTGCCTGACGTCAAAAAATTTTTCTCCCTGACTCCACCCGGCGAGCGGAGTCAACTATAATGACCTGCTTTGTGAGGGGCTGTGGCGCGGACGCTGTTCGATAAAATCTGGCAGAGTCACATCGTTCACGAGGAACCTGGCGCACCGGCGCTCCTTTACATTGATTGCCACCTCATTCACGAGGTGACGTCGCCGCAGGCCTTCGAGGGGCTGCGGCTGGCCAATCGGCGCGTGCGTCGCCCGGATCTGACCTTTGCCACGGCCGATCATAATGTCCCCACGTGGAGCCGATCGCTTCCCATCACCGATCCGATCGCCAAACGACAAATCGAGACGCTCGAGGAGAACTGCCGGGAGTTCGGCATCCGGCTCTATGGACTGGACAGTCCCTACCAGGGCATCGTTCACGTCATCGGACCGGAACTGGGTCTGACGCAACCGGGCATGACCATTGTCTGTGGGGACAGTCACACGTCCACTCACGGGGCCTTCGGGGCTCTTGCCTTCGGCATCGGGACGAGCGAAGTCGAGCACGTCCTGGCCACCCAGTGTCTGCGTCAGACCAGGCCCCGAACGTTTCGCATCACTTTTCGAGGGACGCTGCCGCGCGGCGTCACGGCCAAGGATGTCATCCTCTATCTCATTCGCACCATCGGGACGGATGGAGCGACCGGCTACGTCATCGAGTATGCCGGCGAAACGATCCGCCGATTCACGATGGAAGAGCGGATGACCGTGTGCAATATGTCCATCGAAGCCGGGGCGCGAGCGGGTCTCATCGCACCGGATGAGACGACCTTCGCCTACCTGGAAGGTCGCCCGTTTGTCCCCAAAGGGAAAGCCTTCCTCGAGGCGGTGGACTATTGGAAAACGCTGCCGAGTGATCCCGGAGCCACGTTTGATCGTGAGCTTGAACTGGATGTTTCCACGCTCGCTCCTCAGGTTAGTTGGGGAACGAGTCCAGGCATGGTCACCGACGTGACGGGAACGGTTCCCGATCCCGAGTCCTTTGCCGATGAGAACATGCGCAAAGCGGCCCGTCGCGCGCTGGAGTACATGGGCCTTCGGCCGGGCACGCCGATTCAGGAGATCCGGATTGATCGCGTCTTTATCGGATCGTGCACGAACTCGCGGATTGAGGATTTACGGGCAGCAGCCGCCATGGTGGTGGGCAAGAAGGTGGCTCCTCACGTCTCGGCGATGGTCGTTCCCGGCTCGCAGCAGGTGAAACGTCAGGCCGAAGCCGAAGGGCTCGACCGCATTTTCCTCGCTGCCGGATTCGAGTGGCGCGAGTCGGGATGCAGCCTCTGTCTGGGCATGAATCCGGACATCCTCAAGCCGGGCGAGCGGTGCGCCTCCACCTCCAATCGAAACTTTGAAGGGCGTCAGGGGCGAGGGGGGCGCACGCACCTGGTCAGTCCGCCGATGGCCGCAGCCGCAGCCATTGCCGGCCATTTCGTGGATATTCGTCACTGGTCGTGACGTCTTGCGAGAAGGACCATCGCCGACGACGCGCCGGATAGAGAGAGGCGGAAGAGATGCAACCCTTCACCGTTCATCGAGGTCTGGTCGCCACGCTCGATCGGGTCAATGTGGATACCGATCAAATCATCCCCAAGCAATTCCTCAAACGGATCGAGCGCACCGGCTACGGCCAATTCCTCTTCTACGACTGGCGGTTTCGTGACGATGGATCGCTCAATCCGGATTTCGAATTGAATCAGCCGCGGTTTCAGGGGGCGACGATTCTCCTGACGCGCGCCAATTTCGGCTGCGGGTCGTCGCGGGAGCACGCGCCCTGGGCGCTTCGGGACTACGGTTTTCGCGTCCTCCTCGCCCCTTCGTTCGCCGACATCTTTTACAACAACTGCTTCCAGAACGGCCTCCTGCCGGTGATTCTCCCGGAAAGAGACATCGAGGAACTGTTTGAGCGAACGCGCGCTCACCCGGGATATGAGCTGACCGTTGATCTGGTCCATCAAACGATCTGCGATGACTTCGGACTCCAGCTCCATTTTGCGATTGATCCGTTTCGCCGCGAGTGCCTGCTGCAGGGACTGGATGACATCGGCCTGACCCTTCGCCACGAAGACAAGATTCGTGACTACGAAGCCCGGCGGCGGACGTTTATCGTCGCCCCGGAAAAATTCCCCTGAAAATTGAGCGAGACAATTTCCTTGCACCTGATGGCCACTTAGTGGAAAAATATCCCCTTGTGCATCAACCTCTGTGCGCTGTCGAGGCAGTTAGTGTAGCTGCGAGCGCGACAAGGGCAAGGAGAGGAGCGGATGGCATCGCTGGAGATCCCCACTCACGTCGAATCTCTGGAGGTCGAAGCGCTCGAACAACCTTCCTGGTCGGTGCGAGCCGAGCGGCGAGAGTATCGGATCGCCGTCCTGCCCGGAGATGGCATCGGCCCCGAGGTGATCGCTCAAGGGGTGCGCGTTCTTGAGGCAATCGGTGAGAAGTTCGGGCACCGTTTCACCCTGGCTCATTTCCCCATCGGGGGAGCGGCGCTTCGGCTGACGGGCGTTCCGTTGCCGCCGGAGACGCTTCAGGGGTGTTTGGAGAGCGATGCCGTTTTGCTCGGGGCCGTCGGTGCGCCGGAGTTCGACGGCAATCCCCCAGCTCTCAAACCGGAGACGGCTCTGTTGCACCTGCGCCGTCATCTCGATGCCTTCGCCAATCTGCGTCCGGCGGTGATGTATGAACCGCTCATTGAGGCCTCACCGCTCAAACGAGAGGTCGTTGAAGCCACCGATTTGCTCATCGTCCGCGAGCTGACCGGAGGATTGTATTTTGCCGAGCCCCGGGGATTCGAGGAAGTGGCCCCGGGACTGGAAGCGGCCTTCAATACCCTGCGTTACCGCGCCGATGAGATCGAGCGCATTGCCCGCGTGGCCTTTCAAGCCGCTCAACGGCGACGACAAAAAGTCACCTCGGTGGATAAGGCCAATGTTCTGGAAACCTCTCAACTGTGGCGAAAGGTCGTCAGCCGGGTCGCCGCGGATTATCCCGATGTCCATCTGGAGCATATCTACGTGGACACCTGTGCCATGCAGCTGATCGCTCATCCCCGACGCTTCGATGTCATTGTGACCGAGAACCTCTTTGGCGACATCTTGAGCGATGAAGCCGCCATGCTCACGGGGTCCATCGGCATGCTTCCGTCAGCCTCCATTGGCGGGCGCGTGGGACTTTACGAACCGGTTCATGGGTCTGCTCCGGATATTGCCGGCAAGGGCATCGCCAATCCCCTGGCGACGATTGCCTCGGTCGCCCTGATGCTCCGCTATTCGTTCGATCTCGAAGAGGAAGCCAGCGCCATCGAACGCGCCATTGATCTCGCTTTGCGTCTGGGGTATCGCACGGCGGATATTTATCGCGGCGAGGGGCTGCTGGTGAGCACCGAAGAGATGGGGAATCAGATTCTCGCCCTGCTCCGCTCCGACGGCTGACCGGCACGAGAATCTCTGTCGCCGATCCCCGGCCCCGCGAATGATTCGTGGCGAGGGAGTCGGTACGACGTCCACTCCGAAGAGGGACCGAGAGTCCGCCTCGATCCAGGTCACGAACTGGCAAGTTTTGGCCAAACTGCCGCCCACGTGATAAAATCTCTTGCCTTTTGAGCCAGCTCACGCATGAGGAGACGGAGACAATATGATGCGACGGAAAAAAGTTTTCTCTCCGCTGCTGGTTGCGGCCATCTTCGGATGGGTCTCGCCTGCGCTCGCGCAGTCTGAGAGCGAGATCGTTCTTCCGAAGCTCGGCGAGCAAGAATGGTTGATCCTGTGGGCCGTCCTGGCTTCGGCCGTGATCGCGCTCATCTACGGCTATGCGCTGGTGCGGAGAGTCATGCGCCAGGACCCCGGACCGAAAGAGATGGTCGAAGTCTCACGGGCCATTGAGGAGGGCGCAATGGCCTATCTCGGACGGCAATTTCGCACCATGATCTGGTTCGTCGGCGCTCTGACGATTGTCCTTTTTGTCGTTTATCAGAATGTCTATCCCGACTGGGCGATTCCGGCGGGCATCGCTGCTGCTTTCCTGATGGGAGTGATGGCCTCCTATGGAGCGGGGTATGTCGGGATGTGGCTGGCCGTCAAAGGAAATGTGCGAACGGCCAACATGGCTCGAACGAGCTTTCCTCGGGCGTTTGAGCTGGCGTTCCGCGCCGGAGCCGTCTCCGGAATGTTCACGGTGGGGTTCGGCTTGCTGGGAGCGACGATCATCTTCCTGCTGTTTCAGGAGAATGCCATGAAGGTGCTCGTGGGGTTCGGTTTTGGCGGGAGTCTGGCGGCTCTCTTCATGCGCATCGGCGGTGGAATCTACACCAAGGCCGCGGATGTCGGAGCCGACCTCATCGGCAAGGTGGAGAAAGGGATCCCCGAGGATGATCCCCGCAACGCCGCCGTCATCGCCGATAATGTCGGCGACAATGTGGGAGATTGCGCCGGGATGGCCGCCGACGTCTTTGAAAGTTATGAGGTCACACTGGTGGCGGCGATTATTCTGGCGGCGGCTGCACTGCTGGATCCCTCGTTCCACGCCTATTACAAAGGGAGTGCGTCGGCCTTTGCCCTGAAGTTGATCCTCTTCCCCTTGCTGGTGCGTGCGCTGGGAGTCTTCTCCTCGATCATCGGCATCTGGAGCGTGCGCATGAAGGAAGCGGCGGTCAAAGATCCGATGCGTCCGATCAGCAGGGGCTACTGGATTGCGGGACTGGCCTCCGTCGTGGGATTTGCGGTGATCAACTATTTCTATCTGACCGACCCGATGACGGGGCAGCCCGATTTTCGCTTCTTCCTGGCCACCAGCATGGGGATCGTGCTGGCGCTGGTGACGCTCTGGATCACCAACACGTTCACCCATCCCGATAAACCTTCGGCCACGGAGACGGCCGTCTCGACGCGAACCGGTCCGGCGACGATGTTGCTCACGGGCATGGGCGTGGGATTGGAGAGCACGGTGTGGGCGATCGTAGCGATTGCCGGAACGATTGTGGCCTCGCTCGTCATCTTTGCCGGAAGTCCGGCGCTGGCTGCTTATGGCGTGGCGCTGACGGGCCTGGGCCTGTTGACGACGACCGGTTTCGTCCTGGCCATGGACACCTTCGGGCCGATCACCGATAACGCCCAGGGCGTCTTCGAGATGTCCGGCTACAAGGCCGAATCACAGGATGTGGCCCGCAATCTCGCCTGGCTCGATGCCATCGGCAACACGACCAAAGCCCTGACCAAAGGGCTGGCCATCGCCACGGCGGTCATCGCCGCCGTGTCGTTGTTCAAATCCTTCATTGACGAAGCGCGTCTGTTCACCACCGGCATTCAGGTGAACCTACCGGAAGTTTTCGTCGGCCTGCTCATCGGTGGAGCCGTGCCATTTCTCTTCTCTTCCTTTGCCCTGAAGGCGGTGGGACGAGCGGCCCATCAAGTTGTTGAAGAAGTCCGCCGCCAGTTTCGTGAGAAGCCGGGCATCATGCAGTGGAAGGAGAAGCCCGATTACGGTCGCTGCGTCGAGATCGTGACGGCGACGGCGCAGAAGGAGCTGATCGGGCCGGGCATTCTGGGGATCTTCACGCCCATTCTCATCGCCTTTGCTCTCGGCGCGGGCGCTCTCGGAGGGTTCCTGGCGGGAGCGATTCTCACCGGTCAATTGCTGGCCGTCTTCATGGCCAACACCGGAGCCACCTGGGATAACGCCAAGAAGAAAATCGAAGATGGATTTTTGGGCGGCAAAGGCACGGAGGCTCATAAAGCTGCGGTCATCGGCGATACGGTCGGTGATCCGTTCAAGGATACCGCCGGACCCTCGCTCAACCCCCTCATCAAGGTCATGAACCTGGTGAGCATTCTGGTCGCGCCGTTTGCCATCCGCGAGTTTCCCTGGAGCGTGCGCGGGGTCGTCATCGTCACCTGCCTGGTTCTGCTCGGAATCGCCGTCGCCTTCAGCAAGCGGGGGTCTCTGGCCGAACAAGCGGTCGAGCAGCCGGAACTCTTGACCGGGAGCGTGGGGCAAAAACTGTAGTGGGGTGATAACCGCCTGACGTCAGGGTGATCTACTCGTCCAGTAAAGTATCGGTTCCTTCCGGCCTGCCCTGAAGGACGAGAGGACGACGCCCGGGCTTTGGAGGAGGTTGGTATGAGCAATCGCATCGAAATCATTTGCGTCAACGACGGTCCGCTACGGGTCATCGGCGATGACATCATTCTCAAGGATGCGGCGGGCAATGTCTTTGGTCTGGGTGGACGCACGACTATTTCGCTCTGTCGTTGCGGTCAGTCCAATAACAAACCGTTCTGCGACGGGAGCCACAAGCGCGTCGGCTTTCAATCAACGGTCGAAGCGCGAGACCTCCCTCCGCCTGCGGCCCCGCCCTCGTCCTGAGGCGTCACCCCACCGTTTTAGGGGGGATGGCGCGGACTGGAGGGGACGGCTGTCTCCGACCGCCCGCCGTCCAGAGGCATCCGGCTCGCCTGCCTCACCTCTCGGCCAGAAGGATCTTGGCGATAGTTTGAAGCTGCATGTTGGAGGTTCCTTCGTAAATCTGGCCGATCTTGGAGTCGCGGAAATACTTCTCCGGGGGATAATCTTTGGTGTAACCGTAGCCCCCGTAGATTTCGATGACCTTCGAGCTGACTTTCTCCGCCACCAGTGAGGAGAAATATTTGGCCATGGCTGCCTCGGCGACGAAGGGACGCCCGGCATCTTTGAGCCGAGCCGCATTGTAGACCATCAGGCGAGCGGCTTCGATTTGCGTGGCGAGATCGGCGATGAGGAACTGGATCGCCTGAAACTCGGCGATGGGCCGACCGAATTGCTTCCGCTCCTTGGCATAGCGGATACCGCATTCGAGCGCCCCGCGCGCCAGGCCCACCATTTGAGCGCCGATGCCGATGCGCCCTTCGTTGAGCGTTTCGATAGCTACCTTGTACCCTTTGCCGACCTCGCCGAGGACGTTCTCTTTAGGAACCTTCACCTCGTCCAGGATCAGCTCGCAGGTGCTGGACGCGCGGATGCCCAGTTTGTCTTCTTTCTTCCCCACGGTGAAGCCGGGAAAATCGCGTTCGACGAGGAAGGCCGTGATGCCCCGGTAGCCCAGCTCGGGATTGACCGTGGCGAAGACGATGAAGATGCCCGCCTCGCGAGCGTTGGTGATCCAGAGCTTTCGCCCGGTGAGAACGAAGTGGTCCCCTCGATCAACGGCGCGGCATTGCAGGGCGAACGCATCGCTTCCCGCTCCCGGCTCCGAGAGCGCATACGCGCCCACCGTGTCGCTGACCAATCGGGGGAAATACTTTTGCTTCTGCTCTTCCGTTCCCCAGCGGGCCAGAGCATTGTTGACGAGCGTATTCTGAACGTCCACGACGACGCCGGCGGACGGATCAACGCGCGAGAGTTCCTCAACGGCCAGCACCGCCATGAAGAAGCTGCTCCCCGCCCCTCCGTACTGCTCGGGAACATTGATCCCCATCAATCCGAGGCGGAAAAAATCCTGAATGAGTCCGGCATCAAAGACTCCCTCTTCGTCCATCTGACGCACGAGCGGACGGATGCGCTCGGCGGCGAAGTCGGCGACCGTCTGGCGAAAGAGTTGCTCGTCTTCGGAAAGGACGGTCAGAGGAAGCGCAGATGTGATCGGTGATGTGCTGAGATGATCGGTCATCGTCGTCTCTCCCTTCTCAATGAGAGTGTGGTGACAAAGCTGCTGCGCCACGACCGCTCTTGGCGCGACGGAGAAAACGCACGAGCGCTTTTCTCCCGGTTCCCACCAACGGCCTTGTAGTATCACACAGAGGCACCGGCGACAGCAATGAGGACGAGGGGGCACACGCGCCACCGCTTCGGGTCTGATGGTCGCTCAACGTGAGGAAACTTCGCTCGGTCAGACGCTCTGGAGCACAAACAGGGCGACCAGAGCAGCAATCCCCAGAAACAACCCGAAGGGCATTTTGGGATTCCGCTCCCGGCGGACGATCATGAGGCTCACACCGTAGATCGAGCCGAGGATGGAGCCGAGCAAAATCGTCATGAACGCTCCCTGCCAGCCGAGATAGGCTCCGACCACAAGCATCATCTTGACGTCTCCGAAGCCGACACCTTCCAGCCGCCGCACGGCAAAATACGCCAGGCGCGAGAACCAGAGGAATCCCCCTCCGACGGCTGCGCCAAAGAGGGAGCGACCGAGCGACTCGATGCCGGCCTGGGCCAGCTCCGGCTGCTGCCGCGTGAGGACGTAGAAGAGAGCGCCAAGAGCCAGTGCTAATCCAATTACGCTCCACTCCAGCCAACTGCGCCGATCCTCGCTCCGAGATTCTTCAGCAGCCGTCTCGCCCGGAAGAGACTGACCTCCGTCATCTGCCGGATACGCAGCAGAATCAGGAGGGGATATCGCTTCTGCGTCATCGAGCTTCCGGCCGAGAACCAGATAATCGAGCCACTCGATGAGAAGAATAAAGAACCCCGTCAGGGCAATCATCACGGCACCGAGAGCGGCCTGGTGATCCCCCTCGGCTTCTGACTCAAAAGGAAGGTAAATCGCCGATAGAATGTCGGGCTTCAACTGGGCCGAGGGAATCATCGCCCGCAGCCCCACAGCCAGGACGAATCCGGGATAGGTGAGGGCATCGGGCAGAATTCGATGCTCGGCATCAATCACGGCCAGGGCGATGAGCGCAGCAATGAAACCGCAATTGAGGATGAACAATCCGCTGAATCCGGTCTGGCGAAAGGCGACGACAAAGAGAATCGCCGTCGTCAACTCGATCACCGGATAGAGCGGGGAGATCCGTTGGCCACAGGCACGGCAGCGCCCGCGAAGCAGAAGATAACCAATCACCGGAATGTTATCACGCGGGCGAATGGGAGCCTGACAGCGAGGACAGTGCGAACCGGGTCGGACAATGGACCGTCCGCGTGGCACACGATGGACCACGACGGTGAGGAAACTGCCGATGATCAGGCCCCAGAGAAAGGCAATCAACATCCCGAACGTGCCATTGATGACCTCGTACATCGGGCAAGTAGCATCTTGTAAGCGAGCCGCCTTGTCAAGGGATGGTGTGCAGCGAGACTGTTGCCCAAGTCGGCCCGGAGGACGAAGGATCACGTCCAATGCACCTCGTGGAGAGGCAGCAAAGCGCCGCTGCGGCTCCGGCACATTCGCCATCCCGCGTCGGCGTAGCAGGCCCGCCACCAGATTGGTGACGATCGCTACCGCCTGCGGAGGCTGCCCCGGAGGTGCAGCGATCTTCTTTGTCCCATCGCACCGGCAGTACAAGTCCTTTTCGATCTTCCGGTGCTTATACGAGCGCGTCATGTTTGTAAGCGCCTCCAGCCACCATGTAGAGGCAATCAGGGGGATCAATTTGCCCCCAGACTGGGCATCTCGCGGGACTGAAATTGCCGGGAATGTGGTGGCCCGAAAGAGGACGAATGGCCGTCTTGCGAGTGGACCTGTTCCATGGACACCGACAGCCCACCGCACTCACCAGCGGCTGAAGGTTGCCTGAGTTTCCCACCTTACGGAACCACCCCCCGATTTTCCTCGTCCTCCCGATGTGGCCGCTGCCCGATGAGCTGAATGACGAAAATCCGTTGGGTATCTGCGAATGGTGGATCGGCGGTGGACGCGCGAGCCGCTGCGCTCAATAAGCGGATGAGTGAGGAGCGCGCTCTCGTCGTCAGAGCGAGACTTCCACAGGTTCTCCGGTGAAGACGACCGTGCGCACCTCCTTTTGCGAGGCGATCCGGAGATGAAATCGCCGGGGCGACGGCGGCAGCATCCGCGTGCCCTCGACGAGCCGAAGCCCGAGTCGTCGCGCGCGATCGTTCCATACGGCTTCGATCTTCATCTGCTCCCCCCGGCGGTAATCGAGCGTCACGCCATCGTCTTCGTAGAGGACGAATCGCCCGTTCGCTCCCGGATAGATCGTCAGCGTGATCGGCTCCTCGCTCGGTTGCATCGTGTACTGTTTCACCGGCCCCAGGGGAAGAATCGTTCCTGCCCGCACATAGAGCGGCATCGTCGCCAGATCCACCGTGCGTTCTACTTCTCGTCCCCCGTCCACGCGCTCTTCCGTCCAGAAGTCGTACCACAGGTCTGACGGCAGATAGAGCCGCCGCACGGTCGCTCCCTTCTCCGTCACCGGCGCGACCAGAATGTCGCGCCCCCACAGGTACTGATCGCCGCGCCCGACGGCCGCGGAATCGCGAGGATAATGCAGCCACAAAGCCCGGATGATCGGCAGTCCGGTCTCACATCCCTCGCGCACGACGCTGTAGAGATACGGCAGGAGCCGATAGCGCCATTCCAGATACGTGCGGCAAATCGGCTCGACGTGTGGATTGCGCAGTTCGCTCGGATCGGGATTGGCAGCATCGCTATAGGAGCGAATCTCATCCGGTCCCAACTGTCCCGTATTCCATCCCCAGGGCAGGCGCAGATGCCAGGTCCGCCCATGCGAGCGAAAGAGCGGACAGAAGGCGCTGAATTGAAACCATCGCACGTAGAGTTCTCCCGTCAGCTCCTTCGTCGGAACGAATCCTCCCGTATCCGTCCCCCAGTAAGGGATGCCGCTCAAACCGGTGTTGACGGCCACCGGAACATGCGTGCGCAGCGTCTCCCAGGTCGAGTAGACATCGCCCGACCAGAGAAACGCAGCATACCGCTGCATGCCGGCGTGCCCGTTGCGATGCAGGGCGTATGGACGCTCGTTGGGACGATCTATCTGCGGGGCTTCCCAGTACAAGCGATTGCGCACAAGGCGCGACGCGCGATCGAGCGGATCGCCTTCATCCACCCACCACCCGTCCACGCCCATGGCGAACACGCGCCGGTGCAGATTCCAGTAGCATCCCGCTTCTTCCTCGTCGAATCGCGCCAGCTCGCACCCGTCCCGTGCCGTTCCCCGCAACGCGCGCGAGAGGATGACGACATGCAAGACGATGCGAAAGTTCATCTCGTGTAGTTCGCGGATCATGCGTTCGGGATCGGGGAACACCGACCGATTGAACGAGAAGGATCCGTTGGCCGTGTTCCAGCCCGACGGCGTGAATCCAGTTCCCAGGTAAATGAGCACATCGCAGGGCAACTTCTTCTCCCGGAAGGTCCGGGCGACGGAGAGGACTTCGTCTCGGCCGGCGAGCGTGCGGTGCGATTGTTGATACCCCAGGGCCCAAATCGGGGGCATTTCGGGCAGTCCCGTGAGACGCGCGTATTCGGCCATGATCTCCCTCGGCTCCGGCGTCCCGATGACGAAGACATCGAGCGGAAGCGCCTCCTCCGGACGACGCGGCTCGAACCGGCCTTCGACCCCCGTGAGATCGAAGATCCCCTCCGGCTGATGCACGAACATCGCCCATCCCGATGTCCCGATGAGCCAGGGAATCGGCACGCGCCCGCCGTGCGTGCGCAAGCGATACCCTCCCTGGCCGCTGCGCATGAGATCGCGCGATCCCCGACGGTCGAATTGCGGTCCTCCCTGTCCGAGACCGAGAACAGGCCCATCCCCCGGGAGAAAACTCATCGCGCCGGTGCGCGGATCAAGCTGGAGTCGCTGGACGAGACGTCCCTCGCGCGTCTCGATGTGAATGGTCAGCGGCTCCGGAGAGAACCAGACGACGAGATCTCCCGACGGCACGCGCTGCGAGCTACGAAGAGATCGCAGTCGCACAGCCGGTGCTCCCCACGTCTCTCGAACGAGCGAACCGTCCTGCGGGATCGGCGCCGGACGACCGGCTTCAAGCGGCACCACGCTGAGGCGCACCGCGCGAGCGCTCACGGGAGAAACCACGATCTCAACGGGTCGCCCCAGAATCCGAAGCTCCTCTTGAGCGCGACTCCCGCGAGCGCCGAAAAACACCCCGGCCGCCGTCGCGCTCATCCCCTTCAACACCTCGCGTCGAGTGACCTCCACCATATTCCACTCCTGGCTCGGACACGTCTTCCGGAACACGCGTGAAGGAACCCGTTTGCTCAGTTCCTCCGGCCTCCCTCGCGCTCTCGAACAAGCTCGACGACCGTCGCGTCTCCGGAGATGTTCAATGTGATCTCGGACTCCTCTCCAAGTCGAACAACTCCCACGCGTCGTCCATCCTGAACGATGGCATAAGCCATGCGCTCCGTCTCCTCGGGAGACTTCTCTCCCGGCGCAGCGTCTCGGAGCGAGACCTTGAGCAGCGTCACGTGCGCATCGGCCGTTCGATTCTCGATCACCATCCGAATGCGCCCGACGTCCCTTGCGACGAAAATCGGCCGTTCGGCGGCCAGTCCGTCCCGGTCCAGTTCGATCGCCATTCGGAAATCGGCAAGCACGATGTGGAATCGTTTCCGCAGCCCATCGCGCGGGATGACCGAGAACCCGTCTTCCGACGCGGTGAGAGCGCCGCCGTAGGCGAACCAATCGAAGAGCGGATCGCGCGTCAGGATCGTGGCCGCTGCCCGAAGGGCGCCGCCGAAGCCGAGATCAATCTCGCCATCGTAATGCCAGGCTCCCCGCGGCATATCCTTCCGAATCCACGCGCGCCCGAACTTGGCCGTCATGAACTGCCATCCCGCGGCTCCGTCATTCTCTTTGCCGGGGAACCAGAATCCGTAATTCGTCTCCGGTCGCCCCGTGTTCATCAGCGACCAGGAACTCAGAATTGAGGCATAGCCGAGTTGAAGCCAGTCGGCGGGATCGGCTGCAAAATGGATGGCGTAGTCGAGGATCGCCCATCCTCCCATCGCGGCCATGTAGCTCATCGCGCCCACATCGGAGGAGCCGGTGAAATCCGCTCCGAGCAGGTAATAGGCCGCCTCCAACCATCCGCGAACGGCCAGATTCGCCCGCAACTGCCGCTCCATGAATGCCCGCGCATCTTCCTTTCGCACGACCGGATGCGAGTACCACTTCCGCAGTCGCTTGTCGAACCAGAGATTCTGGTCCGGTTTCATCTCGTGCGTGGCTCCGTACTTGGCCACGGCGTAGGTCGTCTCGAATGCCGTTCGGTCGAACGGATATTCCGAGCGATAGGGATAAGGGTCGTCGTAGATGAAGTATTTGACTTTCTTCTCCCACTCGCTGCGAAGCCACGCCGCTTTCTCCGGAAATCCCTCTCGCTCCAGCGCAGCGATGAGCGATAAGATCACCACTTCGTTGTAGCAGCCGATCTTGTACGTCTCGTACTCCTCCGGCAAGATCTCGTAGGGATAGAGGAAGTAGGCCCGCGCCGTCTGGTAAGCGCGTTCGAGATACCCCTGCGCATCGAGATAGCGTACGAGGTGCGGATATTTCCTGGCGATCTCGTACATGTGGAAGTAGAGCATGATGACGTGAGGATAATCGAACGAGCGCCAGATGGGCATCTTGTCGAGATGGCGATTCCGAATCCCGGCGCGCGCTCTTGGATCGGGATCGCGATTCACCTTCCAGTTGGGCACGCCGTAAATGCCGTAGGGATACGGATGCTCCCGATCCGTGCGTTGCAACCCTCCCCACACGAAGTGCTCGATATAGTACTCGACCGACGCGATCTCCTGCGGATCGGGAAAGTGCACGTTTTTCGCCGCGACGAACGGAGCTTTGCCGAGGGCGGGATCATCGGAGGCCAGCACATATCCCCACCAATAGTCGAATCCATCGGTGTCATCCGGGCTTCGCAAGACGTTGTTCTTCATGTCGTAGACCGAGTAGAGCCCGTTGTACCACTTGGACGGATCTCGATGTTGCTGCCGCTGGGTGATGAACCGGCTTCGCTTTTTGATCAGAGTCTCAAGCGGCTCCGTCACGAAGAACTCCAGATATGTTCGTCGCCCACCGTCGTGTCGAATCGTCAGCACATTCTCGCCGAGCCGCGAGAAGGCGATGCGATAGAGGTGATGATGGGGATGCCGCTCGCCGAGATACGTGATGCGCGTGTGCTCCGGGAACTCCGGCTCCAGCGCTTCGATGCGGGCCTTCGTGTGAAGGGCGAGTGTGGCCGTCAGGTCTTCGGGGACGGTCATCCCGGGGACGACGCGAATATCGAAGAGTCCCTCCCGATAGAGAATCTCGCGCATCTCCGCATACGACCGCGCCCACTGAAATCGAACCCCATAGCGAATTTTGCTTCCCGAAGCGCCCGCCGGCTGTAGCTCTAAAAACGTATGCGGCTGCCGCCAGCTTCCCCGCGTCTCGCGTCCACCGGAGAGCCCCGAATGGATATAGGCGCGATAATTCCGCCGCCCCTCGGACGTGTAGTACTCGAACTTCGTTCCCGGATGGACGGTGATGACGAGATAGGGAGGCTCTCCATTGGGTCGCACAAAATACAGGAACGATCCATGCCCGCTGATGAAATGATGCTTGGTCCAGCTTCGCTCGAAAATCGTTCGCGTCTCTCCCGCGGGGAAGCGCCAGGGGATCGGCAATGCGAGGTCTCCGATCTGCACGGGGAAGTTCATCGTCGTCTCGATCTCGATCGTCCAGTCGAGAACCGCACCCTCGATTTTGAACTGCTGGAGCATCTTGAGCGGTGATCCGGGATCGAAATCCGTGTAAGTGAGCGCGCCTTTGTCCGGCTCCGCTTGGAGCGTTCGAGTTCCGGTGTAAATCGGCAGCCAATCGCCTCCTTCGACCCGGTAGGTCACGACCGGTTCCCCCAGACGACCCTCGCCGCTCAACAGATCGGCCTGAACGGGATCATGAGGATTCCACAACCGGGTGATTCCCCGACGATCATAGACGAGCGTGAAATTCTCGGTGCGAATTGTCCCCGAAAGGTTTTGTCCCGATACCGGTCCGAATCGAAAGGGAAAAGCTGCGACCAGGCTCAGGATGATGAGCGATCGTGCTGCGTTCGGTTTCATCCGAAGCACCCTTTCAAAGAGCGGCGCCGGCGTTCCTGCCTGCGGCCGGGGGCAGACTCGGAAGCTGGCGCCACTTTAGGGATTTTCAATTGCCCGTACTCTGGGAGCGCCCACATCTTGCGGACAACAGGCAGGCGAGAAGCGTGCGCTCTCCGGGTAAACTCATTTACATGCCCTAGATTCCCGCGCGCTGGCGGGCGCGACGGATCACCGCTTCCATCTGATCACGATAGGTCGTGAAGGTATCGTCCACGACGCTGAGCGTGGGTATCTGCTCATCCCGAAGCAAAAGCGTCGCCGGATTCCAGCGACCGAAGCCGGCTTCGTGCACGCCGGTGCTGCCCCGTCCCGGAGCCGGATGGCTGAGGTGCTGGAAAAAGCGCGCGTATTTCTGCACGGCTGCCGGATAGGCGAACTGCGAGAACACATGATAAAGCGGGATGAACTCCAGCAGCGCGTCGTAATGCATCTCGCCGCAAGCCAGCACGTGCGGATATTTCGCCCGCAGGTCGAGGACGAGCCGTCGAGTCCCTTCGTGCATATCGGCCTTGGGATTGTTCACCCATCCGCCGACGATGTCGAGGAAGTAGGCATCCACGCCGTACCGTTCGATGACCTCCGAGATGCGTTCGAACAAATGCTCGCGCCAGGAGGCGACGCCGAGATTCATATACGAGAGCCAGCCGTCCTGATGGCGATCGTTGTCCCAATCCACCCAGTTGAGATCGAAGCGATCGCCGTCAATCTTCGCCGTGGCCGCATCGGCCAGACGGGCGAAGACGGGCTGCTGGCGATTGGCCGCATTCGCTCCGAACATCGGCATCATGCGGAAGCCCAGCCGCTGGGCTTCTCGAATGAGCCGACGAAAGCCGTCCTCGCCGCCCATGCGCGGAGCGGGCCGATAGAGGGGATAGTCCCAGTAGTATCGGCCATCCCAGGCTGAGAGGAAGACGAGCACGCGATCAGCCGGGATGCGCTCGGCCATCCAGCGAAGGATCTCCCCCATGCGGGCGTAGTCGTTGAAGATGTAGCCCGTGTAGTGCATGCCGTGCAGCGTCACCACCAGCGCGATCCGCCGCAGCCATTCGGGAACGTCCTCGCGCGTCTCCCACGGTCGCAGGCGATAAACCCGTTCCAGGTGTTCATAGTGCCCGCGCGCGATCGCCTCCACCGTCGGCGCTCGCCCAATGCGCCAGCGAGGAAACGTCACCGTCGTCGGGCGCGTCCAGCCTTCCAGCTCGCATACGGCTTCCAGGCGATAGCCTCTCTCGCCCGGCTGGAAGTAGTAGCGTTTAGTCCGCACGCGATCATCGAGCGACGAGATGAAGAAGAAATCCCGCTCTCCCGCCTGCACGATGGCCAGCGGTGTTTCCATGCCGCGCGCCGATCCCGGACCGAACAGGTCTCCGCCGGAGAAGGGATAGCCCAGAAGCACTTCGTCCTCTCGCGGATCGAAAAAGCCCTGCAATGCACTGGAGATGCGACCGCGCGGCACGCCCCGGATGATCGTCGTGGCGGCTTTCAGGGGACGGTCCATGCGCACCGTCACCTCCCACTCGATGAACGCGCCACGTTTCTCCAGGCGCGCCCGTAACTGTCCCGGAGCCTTCTCCTGTCCTCCCGCCCACACGAACCGATCGCACCGAAGTTCCAGCGCCTCTCCGCGCGCGTCCACCGTCATTCGCTCTCGGTCCAGACTGTAGACGTTCTCGTGGGTGAAGATGAGGAATCCGAATTGATACCCCTCGAATTCGACCGACGGCTCCGGGAAATCGAAACTGAACTTCATGTACGACCGCCCGCGCGGCGGGACATGAACGCCGGTCGTCGAAGTGAACGGATGAATGGTCCCGTTGGGCACTTGAGGAAGAATGCGAGGGGGACTGGAGCGCGAGGAAGCCGGAGTAATGATCGCTCCGGCTCCCACAAGCCCCAGACCCTGAAGCAAGGCGCGACGAGAGAGGCGCTGGTTCATCGTCGTTTCCCTCCATCAGCAGAAATCGCCGCTCACATCATCACCGTCCCAGATCATAAAACCGCCAGGAGGAGCGGAAATCCCGGGTGAGCGGCTGCCGGGTGAGAATGGCGCGCACCATCTCGACCGGGATGCGTCCTTCCTTGAGGATGGCATCGTGGAAGGCGCGATTGGTCATCTTGCCCGACTCGACCAGCTCGCGATGCAGGGCGCGGAATTGCAAGCCCCCGAGCAGGTACGCCGCCTGGTAGAGCGGGCCGTACTGTCCGCCGAACGACCGACGGACCTCCCCTTCGGCATTGGCGCGCTCGTGTCCCACCCGCGTGACGAGAAAGTCAATGCATTCCTGCGGAGTCATCTCGCCCAGATGGAACTTGAGCGAGAAGATGATCCGGGCGCAGCGGTGCATCCGCCAGAAGAGCGCCCCGATGCGATCCTCCGGCGACCGATGGAATCCCAGGTCCCACAGGAGTAGTTCCCAGTAGAGCGCCCAGCCTTCGCCCCAGAAGGGCGTGCTGAAGAGATTGCGGTAGGGTTTGTATCGGGCCGTCATGAAGCCTTGCAGATGATGGCCGGGAATGAGTTCGTGAAAGACCGTCGCCCGCGAGAAGTGGCGATTGTTCCCCCGCAGGCTCATCATCTTCGCCTCGTGCGACATCGTGTTGGTCGGATAGGAGACGGTGATCACTTCGCCACCGGTGAAGAAAGGATTGACGAGTTGTCGCTCGGGCGACATCATCTCCATGCGCCAGGTCTCCTTCGCTAACGGAGGGATCGTCACCAGGTCACGTTCTTCCAGGAACCGAATGGCCTCCAGCGCGAGATCGCGGACGAGTTCCGGCTGCTTGCCGGGTTCGACATAGCGGGTCTTGACATATTCGAGCGCCCGCTTCCAATCGTCCCCGTAGCCGAGTTCGCGGGAGGCCCGCTTCATTTCGTTTTCGCACCAGGCCATCTCCCTCTCGGCAAGAGCAAGGAGTTCCTCCGGCGTATAAGGGATCATCTCCCGGGCCAGTTCGGTCATAAGGGCCTCGCGCCCGATGGGATCGCCGATGATGTCGGCCCCACCGGGTTCGGCACTGATCGGGCGCGGCGGTGCGGCTGTCCGTCCTCCGCCCGGAGCGCTCCGGAACTGTCCTCCGGGAGAAGTACGGGCGGCTGCCACGTCGGCGCCTGCTTCGCCCGTCTCCGCCCGAATGCCCACAATGCGCTCGCGGAGAAAGGCGATGTAGCTTTGCAGCGTTTGATCCACCTGGCGATAGGGCGCCTCCGCCCACCAGGTGAAAAGCGGATCATAGCCGTTGTAGAAGGTGAACCAGTTGCGAAGTGTCGTGCGCAGATCGGTCAGCACAGTGGCCGCGCGATTGGCCACTGTCTTTTTGAAAATCGGATTGG
The DNA here is from genome assembly GCA_035573895.1 of Blastocatellia bacterium. Lineage (NCBI taxonomy): Bacteria > Pseudomonadati > Acidobacteriota > Blastocatellia > Blastocatellia bacterium. The sequence goes on from DATLZR010000080.1 coordinate 27,691, forward strand.
CGGATGCCCCTTCGGCGGAGCCTCGCCGCCTCAGTTCCGTTTCGATTGTGCGTCGCGTCGCCTCGATCTGTCTGTTGAGGTCATCGAGCGAAGCGGCTACCTTGGCCGGGTCAATCGCCTCCATACGCCGTCGTGCCTCTTCCAGCCCTATAATGATCGAGGCAAACGGCATCAGAGGTTCGATCTCAGCGATCTGTTTCGCCTGAATGTCCAACTGGCGCAGCTGATAGTCGAGATAGTTTCGGAACAGCAGATAATCCACCTTCCCATCGAAACTGAGCCCGTCAAAGGGGAGCCGATCCAGGCGCGCGCGCCAGTCGGTGTAGAACTGCTTGAGGCGCTCGCGGCGCGTCGGCGAGATGGCGATGGTGTAAAACCGGTTGAGATTTCCCAGATCCACCGAGTACCGTTCAATGAGAGGGCGAATTTCGCTCGAGGATCGGTCCAGGTCGTCGGCATCTGCAGCCGGAGTCGGCTGAGCCGCCGTTGGCCGGGACGACGTCCGCTGAGGTTCATTCGACGGCTTGCGGGTGGATGACCACGCGGGAGTCCACCCGCTCAGCATCACTTCAACGACCAGAATCATCAGGGCCAGTGTTTTCATCTTCTCTCCCCTCCTCCGAAAAATAGCCTGCGAGACATACGGAATGACGCGAAAAATCTCCGCCCACGGATGATAGGGTTCTCACGGATCACTCATCCGTCTTTTTCCTCCGCGGGTGACTCTCATTAACCATAGTTTTTCGGCCGAAGTCCTTCGGAAAATCCCTGGCAGTGCAAGTTGCTTGCCTGCCTGGTTCGACCTTTTGCGCGGCCGGCCGTTTGCCGGGGTGCTCCCGGGTTGTGCAGCGCAGGCTTTTCCCGCTCGCCGTTCATCGCGGGCGGGAAGGTTTGCGCTACGTTTTGATTGCTCGCCAGCGACGGAACAGCTCATAAACGGGGAATCCCGTAAGCACAATGACCAGCCCCGGCCAGGTGGTTGCCGGTCGGTAGATGAAGAGGACGATCACAATCGTCGCGGCTCCCGCAATGTAAAGAAGCGGCACAAAGGGATAGCCCCAGACGCGATAGGGGCGTTCCAGATCGGGTCGCCGGGAGCGCAAGCGAAAGATGCCGACGATCGTGGCGATGTAAAAAAGAAGCGCCGCCGAGATGACATAATCGAGGAGATTGCTGTAGAGGTTTCCGTACCGGCCGGTCGCTTCATTGTAGGTTCGGGGGAGGACCAGTGCCGCTGCCCACAGACCTTGCAGCAGAAGCGCCCAGCCGGGCACGCGCGCTGAGTTCAGGTGACCCGCGAAGTTAAAGAAGAGGCCGTCCCGGGCCATGGCATAGTAGGCGCGGGCACCGGCCAGTATCAACCCGTTGATCGTCCCGAACGTCGAAATCATGATGGCTCCCGCCATGAGCATCGTCCCCGTGCCGGGGAAAATCCGTTCGAGCATCGCCGTCGCCACTCGATCCGAAGGAGCCTGTTGAATCCCCGACAGCGGCAGGGTCACGAGATACGCGGTATTGGCCAGCAGATAAAGGGTGATGACGATGCCCGTGCCGAGGGCCATGGACAGGGGAATCGTGCGTTTGGGATTTTTCACCTCTCCGGCGGTGAAGGTGATGTTGTGCCAAGCATCGGCGGAAAAGAGCGATCCCGTCTGTGCGACGCAGAGGGCGACCAACAGCCCAAAGAACGTCGTCGCATCCAGTCCGGGAACAATGGCCACCTGGCCGCGCGCCGTCCAGAGGTCGCCGAAATTCATCTCCACCGCCTGCGCGTTCCAGCCCACCAGCAGCCCCAGCACGATCAGAGCGATGAGCGCGCCGGTCTTGGCCGTGGTGAAAAGGTTCTGCACGATCTTACCGTATCTCAAGCCGCGGCTGTTGATCCACGTCAACAGTCCGATGACCGATACCGCCACCACTTGATTGGTGGACAGCGACAGCGCATAGCCTGACGACAGATGCACCGGTCCGATCAGGTAGCGCTCCTCCGAGATCGTCGGCCACAGTACGCCGAAAAAGCGAGCGAAAGCGACCGCCACGGCGGCAATCGTGCCGGTTTGAATGACGAGAAAGAGCGTCCAGCCGTAAAGGAAGCCCCACAGCGGCGAGAACGCCTCGCGAAGGTAAACATACTGGCCTCCGGCGCGCGGCATCATCGCGGCCAGCTCGCCGTAAGAGAGGGCTCCCGCGATCGTCAACACACCGGTGATGACCCACGCCAGGAGCAATCCGCCGGGACTGCCGATCTGCCGGGCCATGTCCGCTGAGACAATGAAGATGCCCGATCCGATCATGATTCCCACGACAATCATGGTGGAATCGAACAGTCCCAGCGCTCGAGTAAACTCCCCGGGCGCTTCGTGAGGAACATCCTTTGCGGTGGCCTGAAAGGGTTTCACCCTCATCCTCCCTTGTGAAAAATGATCTCCCAGCGGGTGAAAGGTTCCGGCGGATCACGCCTCAGGTGGGCGGTTTCATCCGTTGGCGAACGCATTTTCATCGTGGGGTGCGTGAGCGCATGGGCGATTCCCGCGGAAATGGGGCACAGACTTTCGCGTCTGCGCACCGTCGGGGAAATCCGGGCTCCGTCGGGCCGGTCACTCCGTTCAGTGGTGCCCTGTTTTCTCTGCGGCTTCAGCTCGCTTTCGGGAACCGGAGGAAAGGCCTGGAGCATCCCCCCTCGTCCGACGAGTTTCTCGATATCGTCTAATTCCGAGGGCAAGAAATCGGTGAAATTCTCCACGCCCGTCTCCGTCACGACCACCACGTCTTCATACCGGAGGTAGAGATTCTCTTCGGGCACGCGCAACTGCGGATCAATCGAGAAGACCTGTCCGGGTTTGAGCACATCGCGCGTATAGGTGCCCACATCATGAACGGCCATTCCCACGGGATGAGAGAAGACGCCTCCTCCCGTTTCCACCAGCCGACGGGCGGCCCGTTCGTAAATCGGCTTGGAGAACGTCGTCCGGCGAAAGACGTCCTCCATCGCCGCTCGGGCTTCACTGAGGATCGTTTGCACGGTCACGCCGGGACGAATGCGGGCGAGGACGGCGTTTCGGTACTCCAGCACGAACTGGAGCAACTCCCGCTGCCAGGGGCTGAAGCGACCGCTCACCGGCCACATGCGGGCGACATCGCTGGTGTAATAGCCGTAGTCGGGAGCATAGTCCATCAGGACGAGATCGCCTTCCTTCAACTGATCGAGATTGCGGTAGTAGTGGATATTCCAGATGTTGGCCGTGCCGGAGGCGACAATCGAGCGATATCCTTCCAATCGGGCTCCGTTGACGAGGAAGACGTAGCGGGCGACGGCATCGAGCTGATACTCATAGACGCCGGGTCGCGTGGCTTTCATCGCTTCGATCAAACCGAGTCCCGCCAGTTGAGACGCCCGGCGAATGAGGGCGATCTCGCGGGGACTTTTCACGCTCCGCAGCTCATCGAGGATGGGCGAGAGGTCCCGTACTTCCACCTGAGGAAAGCGCGTGCGAAGGAGTCCGACAAAATGCGCCTCCCGTGAAGGACGCCCGTCCCAGTAATCCAGCGCGATGCTGGATTGCGCAGCCAGGAGTTCGCCGCGACTCTGGGCAGCGCCTTCGGCCGGGGCCATCGGCGTGTAAATCACCGGAGCGGGCCGTCCGAGAAACTGGCGCATCCAGTCGGCCGTCATCGCCGATGTGCTCAACACCTCATCCACACCGGTGAGCTGTTTCACCAGTTCGGCATCCTCGGCCGAGAGGACGCGCCCTTCAGCGCTCTCCAGCCGCGGATTCCGGGGCGGCAGCACCAGCGTCACCCGACGCGTTCGTCCATCCAGGATAATGTAGGAGTGAGGCGTCTCCACCCCGCAGAGGTAATAGAACTCGTTGGTCTGACGGGGATAAATGAACCCTCCGACCTGCGGCGCTCCTTGAACAAGGGCAACGGCCCGATCCCCGATTCGATCAAAGATCTTGTTCCAGCGGGCCTTGAATTCGTCCGGCGGGAAGTGCGATTGGTAATACGGTCGGCTCTGGCCGCAAGGTCTCAGCGGCACAAGAAGGATCATCCCCAGGGTACACCACCATCGCATCCTCAGCATGATGACGCCTCCGAAAAATGCCGCGCGGGTTCGTCCGGCCGGTGCACCGCCGCACGCTGAGAAGGTGGGCGGTGCACCGAGCGCGGTTACTTTTTCGCGTTGGTCGTACTGTCGGCGGCGACTTTGAGCCGCTCTTGTTTTTGCTTTTCGACCATGCGGGCGACGTCGGCCAGGAGCTTTTTGGCATCGTAGACGATACCGTCTTTGATCGTCCACTTGATGCCGCCCACGCGCTCGACCTTACCGGTCTTATCGTTGAGCTTGATGGCGCCCGTCCCGTAGAGAACCTTCAGATTCTCCAGCGGATTCTGATCCACGATCACCAGATCGGCCAGCATTCCCTCGCGCACGATGCCGAACTCCAGCGGTTTCCCCTTGGGTTCGTGAAGGGTGAGCGCCCCGTTCAGAGTCGCTGCCTGAATGACTTCCAGGGGATGAAACCCGGCCTCCTGAAGCAGCTCCATCTCCTGAATGAACCCGAACCCGTAGGTGTTGTAGATGAAGCCGGAGTCCGACCCCACCGTCACGCGTCCACCGATCTTTTTGTAATCGTTGAGCAGCCGGAACCAGACCTGATAGAAATTCTTCCAGGCGACTTCGTCCCATGTCGTCCAGTAGTACCAGTAGGAACCGTGATTGGCCCGGTTGGCTTCATAGAAGTCCATGAGCGAGGGGAGCGTGTATTTCTCGTGCCAGTCGGCATTGCGCATGCGCATCTGGTCGCGGCTGGCCAGATAGGCGACCATCGTGGGATCGAAGGTCGTCCCCAGTTTCTTGTGTTCTTTGAGATAGTCGTTCCACTCGGGACTGCCCGGCGGATGAATCTTGTCCCAGAGCCGGGCGACCTGACCGAAGCGATCCTGTTCGTTGTAGTAGTTGTAGTCAACGGGCCAGGGCTGCACGACGTAGTCTTTGAGCAACGCTTCAAAGTGGCCGTAGAAATGGGTGACGGTTCCCAGTCCCAGGCGGGCGGCTTCCAGAGCATCCATGCGGGCGACGCCGAGTTGCGAGAGGTGAGCCGTTGATCCCAGTCCGTGCTTTTTGGCTTCATCCAGCAGCGCCGCCATGATCTCCGGAGGATAGGCGTCGAGCTTCAACCCATCCACGCCGTTTTGCGCCGCCCAGCGCACCCACTCGCGGGCCTCTTCGGGCGTTCTCACCGGGCCGCGCCCCCAGCCGGTGCCCGGGCGCTGGTAGTTGAAGATGCGCGGAGCCACGATCTCATTGCGGGCGCTACGCTCCTTCTCTTTCACGGCGATCTCGTTGGGAGCGAGGGGAACGCCGCGCACGGTGGTGACCCCATGCGCCATCCAGAGTTTATAGGCGTACTCGGCTTCGGGGTTTTTGGGCGGTCCGCCGGCGTGAACATGCATGTCCACAAAACCCGGCAGGACGTACATCCCGGTGGCATCAATCTCATAGTCGGGGTTCTCCGGCGGGCGATTGGGCCGCAGGGGAAGACCCGGCGTGCCCGCCACCCGAATTTCCTTAATCCGGTTGTTTTCGATGACAATGTCCACGGGGCCCCGCGGCGGCGCACCGGTACCATCAATGAGGATGGCTCCGCGAATCACCAGAGTTCGGAACGGGCCGACTCCCTCATCGGATCGTCGCGGGGGAGCGGGAATCAACTGGGCGTCCGGCTGTCGTTGCTGACTCAGTACCGGCAAGGATAGTCCACTGCTGGCAATGACGAGGAAAAGAAGCAGACCACTCACCACCGTTTTTGACTTTCGATTCATAAGCCTCCCTCCGAAAGCGTGGTCGTGCCGGCTGGAGGCCGGCACGGATTCTCATCGGGGAAGAATCCCTCCTGACCGATCACGCTCTCCCCGATTGATCATCGTCGCTGCCCCATTCAGTCAGGCGTACCTCCAAGGCTGTTGAGATAGCGCTCCGTCCTGATGCGGGCGAGCGCATATTCTATCACGACCGCTGCCCGTGGACGACACGGGGCCGCCGATCTTTTTACTGCTCCTCGCGCTCCGATGGCGGATGACGAGCCTGGCCAGTTCCTGCCTCGCGCGTCGCCCTTAAAATGCCAGGCGAATTCGGAACTGGACCTGACGGGGCAGCGTCATCGTCGTCGTCGTGCGACCGAAGGCCGTCGAAGTGATGCTGATCGGAACGACGCTGAACGTTCCCCCCGTCGGAACTTCAAAGATCGGATGGTTGAAGGCATTGACGAACTCGGTGCGAAATTCCATGCGCAGTTTCTCTCCCACCAACGGCAGGGCCTTGGCCACCGAGAGATCGGCGGTCACAAAGTTCGGACCGTAGAGATAGACGAAACTGCCGAACTGCCCCGGCGTGGTCGGCGGCAGGAGGAAGGCGGGATTGGCTCTGCCATCGCTCCCCACCACTTTCGGATCGAGGAAGAAGACGTCGGGCCGACCCGACGGCTTAAAAACGCCAACCATCTTCTGGAGATCGGAGGAGGTCACGCCGTTGAGGACCACGCCGGCGTCTTCCTGGTTGACCGTGTTCCGACCGCTGCTGAGTTTGAAGGGAAGGCCCGTCTGCCAGCGAACGATCCAGCCGACCACCCAGTTGCTGATCACTTTGTTGGCGACGGAACTGGTGGAGGCAAATCGCCGTCCCGGTCCGAAGGGAAGCTCATAGGTGCCGAACGCCTGGAAGACATGCCGGATGTCGAACGGCGACGGTCCCCGATCCAATCGCCGATTTCGCAGCGTTGCGAAATTGCTCGCATTGTCCACATTCTTGTTATACCGATCCGTGAGCGCATGACCCCAGGAGTAATTGAGATTGAAGGTCAATCCCCGCGAGAATCGGTGCCGCAACTCGACCTGAAGTCCGTTGTAGCTGGAGAAGGAGTTGTCGCTGAGCAGTCGCGCCGTCCCGACAAAGGGATTGAGTCGGAAAAAGTTGACCGGAAATTGTCCTGCTGAGGTGAAACCGAGACGGGCGCAGGGTTCAAATGCGCTCCCGACGAGACGACAGAAATAGGTCGAGTTAGACGAAAGAATGTTGGCCAGTGCTCCCGCCTGTCCCGTTTGCAGCAACGTGATGAAATTGCTGTTGCTGAATCCCTGACTCGGGGGCAGGCCGGCAAAGGCGGCTTCAAAGATGCGGAGCGGGACCTGGCCGGGAAGCCCGACATTGGCGAAGCTGTTCTGTCCGTTGGCCCGGCTGATGGCGAGATTATTCTGCGCCGCCAGGAATTCGCGGAGGAAGCCGTTTTCGTAGATATTCACCTCGTTGATGTTGAACGTGTGCCAGAGGCGAACGCCCCGATTCCCGACATAACGAATCTCCAGCACCGTCCCCGACATCAGCTCGCGTTGCAGGCTCACCGTCCAGGACTGAACGTAGGGCGCACGGATGTTCGGATCAATCGTCGAGATCGTCGTGTTGGTGAAGGCGAAGCTGGCCAGCGGCAGCGGAAAACTGAAGCTGGCGGGGAAAAACCGAAACGGCGGT
>DATLZR010000081.1 GCA_035573895.1 Blastocatellia bacterium
CTCGTCCGAACCAAAGAACTTTTCGGCGAGCATGTCGTCACGACCCGCGACTATCGGGAGATTCTCGCGCGATCAGATGTAGACGCCGTCATCATTGCCACCTCGGATCACTGGCATGCTCCCATTGCCATCGAGGCAATGAAGGCTGGTAAGGACGTGTATTGCGAAAAGCCGATGGTTCACAGTCTCGACGAGGGACACCGGGTCATCGAAACAGCCCGTCAGACGAATCGCATCATCCAGATCGGCAGCCAGCGCGTCAGTTCGATCGTCTACCAGAAGGCGAAGGAAATTTTCGCCTCCGGCGCATTGGGAGAAGTAAACCTGGTCGAAGCCTGGTGGAATCGAAACTCGGCCATCGGCGCGTGGCAGTATACGATTCCGCCCGATGCCTCCCCACAGACGGTGGATTGGGACCGGTTTCTCGGCAAAGCACCGCGCGTTCCCTTCGATCCGGTTCGGTTTTTCCGCTGGCGCAACTATCGTGACTACGGAACGGGCGTCGCCGGCGATCTGTTTGTTCATCTTTTCTCCGGTCTCCACTTTATCACCGGCGCTCTGGGTCCGACGCGGGTGCAAACGACCGGCGGGCTCCGCTACTGGAAGGATGGTCGTGATGTCCCCGACGTCATGCTCGGCCTCTATGATTATCCCGAGTCAGCGACCCACCCGGAATTCACGCTCTTTCTCAAAGTCAACTTCGCCGACGCTGCGGGTGAGACATCGGGATTCCGCTTTGTGGGCAGCGAGGGCGTCATGACCATCGGCAATGGGGTCACGCTCATGCGCAAGCCTCGACCGAAAGAACCCGGATATACCATCGAGACGTTCCCCAAAGCAGTTCAGGAAGCCTTCCTCAAGGAGTATCGGGAGAAGTATCCACAGGCCGGTCAATCGCTCAGCCCATCGAGTGAAGAAACCTATCTCCCGCCGCCACGATACAGCGATCTCAACGACCATCTGGCGAACTTCATTCGGGCTGTGCGAACACGTCAGCCGGTTGTGGAGGATGCTGTGTTTGGTTTCCGCGCCGCCGGTCCGGCCCTGTTGTCCAACCTGAGCTACTTCGACGTCCGCGCCTACCGCTGGGATCCGGTGCAAATGGCGATTACAGAGGCCGAACCACCCGTGGGAAAGTCCTGAACGCGACAATCGCTCAACCAGATTGTTCGGAGAGAAGCGAGCACAAAACTGCGGCAGGACGGGTCATCCTCGATGGGGGTGCTCGCCGAGCCCTGTGAAGAAGGCTTTCCTTAGCGCGGAAGTTTCTTTGCACGGAATCCGTGAGCAACGTTTTTCTTGACTTCGGCTGGTGAGGAGCATAGACTGGCGGCCGTGCGAAGTGGGGTGCCAATGGTTCCTCGATTGGTTGTAGCCGCACATTCTCGGATGAGCCTACGACTTGGCGCAGATGCAGCGAGACGTGCTCATGGGTGCTCCGACGAGCACTGCTAAAGCTGCTGTTGTGACAACCGGGGATTAGAGCCAGCAGCACTGTCGGTATCTCTCCCCGCTTGTGAGGGCGGGAACAGGGGGTAATGTCTCACTCCCCCGCTTTGCGCAGATTCTAGCCTGGAGGAGGTGTCTATGATGAAGACAGTGCTTGGCCGAATTCTCATGGTGAATCTCATCTTTGGCTTGGTAGCGCCTGTTCCTTTTGCCCAGGCCGAAGATGGTCACTCCCCGGCTCCTCTTATGGCGCTGCCGGCCGGTCCACAGGGCGACTACGGGGATGCCCCGGATGGAGGCCTGGCGGGATATGAGGAGCCGTTCCAGAACGTCATCGGCAGGTTTCCCACGTTGTTCATGACCTCCAGTAGTCGGCTCGGGCGACCGGGGGCTCATGTTCTCAGACCGGGACAGGAAATGCTCGGAGTGAGTGTGAGCCCGGAAGCCGATGCTGCCGATACGGCCGATACGGATGGAACGAGCAATTTGGTTGATCAAGATCGTTTCGACGACTCGCTGCGCGTCACGACGGATCCGATGGATCCGGACACGCCGAAAACGATTGACATCGTCGTCAGCGTAGCGGCGACGGCGCCGAGCGTCCCCCGCTTCATCAACGTGGTCGTTGACCTTAACCATGATGGGGCGTGGCAGCGATTCGGTGAGACGGAGGAGTGGATCATTAAGAATCAGCTTGTCACGGTAGGGCCCGGATCGAGCGGTGTGGCCGCGCAGATTCCGTTCGCTCTGATCGAGGCAGCGTCTCCCACCTGGATGAGAATTGCACTGACCCGAGCGCCGATCCCTGAATCAGACTTTGCCGCCGTCGGAGGCTGGGATGGAAGCGGGGCGTTTGAATTCGGCGAGATTGAGGATCACTTCCTCCCGGTGGTGAAGGCAATCGCCTCGGCTTTTGCCTCGGCACGGGCAGCAGCTTCGGCCTGCGCTCATTGCGACACTTTGGTGGCGAGGTTGAGCCAGGCACTGACAACGGCCCGAGCTAATGCAGGTGCGGCAGCGGCTGCTCAGGCGCAAGCCCAGGCTCATGCCGCGGCAGCGGCCGGATCGTCAGCTCAAGCGCAGGTGAGCGTGAATGCGGCTGCCTCGGCGTTCGCTCAAGCTCAGGCCTTTGCGTCAGCCGCGCTCTCGCTCATTCTCTCCATTCCCTGCATCACGGTGCAGGCGAATCTTCGCGCCGTCGTTGAGGCGTTTGTCAAGTGCACGGCGGATGCACAGGCTCAGGCTGAGGCACACGCCTCGGCTGCTGCCCGAGCGCGAGCCGAAGCCGAAGGGGCCGCACGGGCTGCGGCCTCGGCGCGAGCGGATGCGGACGCAGCAGCAGGGGCCTTGGCCGATGCGTTGGCTCTGGCGCAAGCGCGAGCGGCCGCCT